>JBAZRS010000326.1:0-6416 GCA_041662825.1 Victivallales bacterium
CTTGCCGGCAACTGGGATGAGCCGCATCTGCTGTGGAGTCCCGATAAGGCCTCCTCCGTATATGTTGCTGAATACACGGACAGTGATGACATTCCTGCCGGCCTTCACGAGATTTCCGGGTACGGTATAGATCCGCGGCGTGCACCATGCGTCGGAACGCTGTTCCATGGTGATGCTCCCCACCCGTGTTCCGTTGAAATAAGTCACGTCGGACTTGTCGGTCGGGCCAATGGCCAGAGTCAGATCCTGTCCGGCCCAGCGTGCGGGAACGTCAACTTCGCGGCTGAACCAGAATATGCCGCTGTATACGTGACCGGCGGCCTGCCAAGTTGTGGGAAGATCCATCTCCCGCCAGTTTGCGGTGTCCGCATCCGGCTTGTGCCAGCCTTTGGCTTCGCCTTCGTTCTTCGTATCCTTGATGTCGAACTTCTCCAACCATTCCTTCTGCTTCGCGGCGATCCCTTTCACCACGCCGTCCGGGTTGCTGATTTCACTCTCGTATTCCCCGACGACTTTCCTGAAGAAAGGATCCGCCATCATCGCCTCGCGGCTGGTCCAGGTTTCGGCAATGGTGCCTCCCCAAGACGTGTTGATAAGTCCTACGGGAACACCTGTCTTGCGATGGATCTCGCGGCCGAAGAAATATGCCACAGCCGAGAATCCACCGACTGTCTCAGGAGAGCAGCAGCTCCATGAACCGTTAATATCCTGCTTCGGATTGATGTCTGCGACCTTGGGTACCGTGAACAGCCGCATGTTCGGATAGTTGGCCGCAGCCGTCTCCTGTGCGGCATTCCGTGTGTTCATCACCTGCCATTCCATGTTAGACTGCCCCGAGCAGACCCATACTTCGCCGACCAGAACATTGCCGATTGTCAATTGCCGATTGCCGATTTTTGAGCTGACACGGATTTCGCGGGGTTCGCAGGATATGGGAGATTTACCCAATTTAACAGACCATGTCCCGTCTTTCCTGGCAACCACCGTTTTTTTCTGTCCCCTGAATTCAACTGTGATCCTGTCACCCGGCTCCGCCCATCCCCAGACAGGGGTCGCCATGCCGTGCTGAATAACCATGTTGTCCGAAAATACCGCCGCCAATTTCATTGCCATTATCAGAAACCTTTCTTATTTTTTTCACTTAACCAAACTATTAACATATTGCATTATTATGATATTGTCCAAATAATTTAACTGCCTTCCCATGGATTATTGGATTGCTGGATTATTGGATTGTTGCAAATCTAAGAGTTATGCAAAAATCACCATATGGGAAAAATCCGAAATACCTATTCTGGAATTTTTCTTAAAATCCAGCTTCTATGATTTTTCTTGGACTCAAACCCATTAATCCAGCAATCCATTAATCCGTCATCCTGTGGGATGACTGTGAAATAATTTAACTCTTAGATTAAATTGCCTGTGTTAAATTTAACGCTGAAAACGTGCAGCCATGAAGCCTATGGTTTCAACCATAGGGATTATAATCATGATGATTTCGTCCTGAAGGGACGGAGTATATCCGTATTTTTGTCTTTACACCTTAAAAACAACTCCGTCTCTTCAAGACGGATGGGGTGTATATGATCTACCTGTGGTTGAAACCACAGGCTATATTACCTTATCCCTCTGGGATAAAGAGGAAATTAATATAAAAACAACGGAAATAACAGTATTTATTATCATAGTAAATCCTGTTATCCTGTCAATAAATATTTAGTTCCGGCGGTAGCCGGTTAAGTTCTGTCTTGTCCGTCCCTTCTTTCAGGTGCCGTGATCCGGCGTCCTCGGAACAGAAGAAGAATCCATTCTTGTCAATGGTGTGAAAATGCAGTTAGGGATTGAATACCGTCGTAATTTCAAATATATTGAGATTTTCAAATATGTCCATAATCAGATAAAATAATCGGAGGAATTCACATGAGTGATAAAATCAGGGCTCTTCTCTGCGGATGCGGCGGAATATGCAAGGCCTGGCTGACGCCTGTTTCCGGATTTGCGGACGTGGAGATTGTCGGGCTTGTAGACATCAACCCCGCCAACGCGGAAAAAATCAAAGCGGAATGCAAACTCGACAATGCGGTGACGGGGACGGATCTGAAATCGGTTCTGAAAAAGGCGAGACCGGATGTCGTTTTCGACTGCACAATACCTTCGGCCCATACGGAAGTGACCGTGGCGGCACTGAAATACGGCTGCCATGTCCTCGGGGAGAAGCCGATGAGCGACAGCATGAAGAATGCGCAGAAGATGCTGAACGCGGCCGACAAGAGCGGAAAGATTTACGCCGTTATCCAGAACCGCCGCTACATGGACAACATAATCGCATATAAAAAGCTGATCGACTCCGGGGAAATCGGTGAGATCACGACCTTGAACTCGGACTTCTACATCGGCGCGCATTTCGGCGGATTCCGGGACAAGATGGAACACGTGCTGATTGTCGACATGGCAATCCATTCGTTCGACCAGGCCCGCTTCATTTCCGGAAAAGATCCTGTTACAGTCTACTGTCAGGAATGGAATCCTAAGGGCTCATGGTACGCACACGGCGCTTCTGCCGTGGTGATTTTCGAAATGACGGACGGCGTCATCCTGACATACCGCGGCAGCTGGTGCTCCGAGGGTATGAACACTTCCTGGGAATGCGACTGGAGGGCGGTCGGGACAAAGGGCTCTTGCATCTGGGACGGAAGGGATTTAATTAAGGGGCAGGCGAGAAACGGCGAGGAAGGTTTCTTCCGGCCGCAGAAGGATTTCACTGTTCCAGTAGAGAAAAAACTTGTCCACGGTGGACATGCCGGAGTAATCAGGGAATTCATCGACTGCGTGAAGACCGGCGCCACCCCGCAGACAGTCTGCCACGACAACATAAAAAGTCTGGCGATGGTGCATGCGGCGGTCAAAAGCGCGGAGACAGGAAAGAAGGTTGCGATTAAGTAGGACAGGCTACTTATTGAAATACGAATATCGAAACACGAAATTCGAATCAATTGACAGGATAACAGGATTTACAAGATAAAAAATAGCAGGCTGGAAAGCCTGCCTTACTAAGAAAGGTATTTTATGAAGAATGACTTGACGAAGGAAGACATCAGGATCGGGACGCTTGTGGGCGGGGGACAGAAAGATCCGGCCGGATACATCAGGCAGATCCTGCCGCACGGGTTCGAGAGTTTTTCCCTTACTTTCTGGCAGACGACAGGGGACACCGACATCAAGAAGCTCGCAAAGGATGTCAATGCAGTTCTGGAAGGAACCGGCGTTGTCATAAGCTCGCTGGGCGTCTTTGGAAATCCGCTTGAGACCGGGGAAATGGACAAGAAAACCGTCAAAGGCTGGGAAAAGCTCATTGACAACGCACATCTATTCGGGACTGACATTGTTGCGGGATTCGCAGGCCGGCTCAGGGGCAAATCCATTCCGGACTCCATTCCAAGATACAAGAAGGTGTTTGGACCTCTTGCGAAACGCGCGGAAGACAAAGGGGTGAGGATTGCGTTTGAGAACTGCGACATGGGCGGCACCTGGCAGAGCGGCGACTGGAATATCGCCCAGATCCCTCTCGTATGGGACATGATGTTTGACGCCGTCCCTTCCAAGAACGTCGGGCTTGAATGGGAGCCCTGCCACCAGATGGTGAAGCTGATCGATCCGATGCCGCAGCTTAGGAAATATGCGAGCAAGATATTCCATGTCCACGGAAAAGATGCGACAATTCACTGGGATGTCGTCCGCGAATACGGGGTTTACGGGGCGAAACAGTATGCCTTCCACCGCACTCCCGGATTCGGCGACAGCAATTGGACCAACATAATTTCCGATCTCAGGATCGGCGGATTCAGGGGGTCTATCGACATCGAAGGCTGGCATGATCCCATCTACAAGAAGGATCTCGAGATGACCGGTCAGGTTCACGGCCTCAACTATCTGAAGACCTGCCGCGGCGGTTCCTTCGTTCCGAATCCGCTGTGATTTCAATAAGGTTTTCCGGGAAGACGATGAAATTGTCTTCCCGGAAAACCATCAACCACAAATTTCATATCAATCCATTCCCGTGTACGGCGTTCTAAGCTGAATTCTTACGGTCCTTCCATTGATCGGATTATGTTCAATTCAAATGAGAATAAAATTCCTGTCAGGCTGAAAATGAAGAAGCATTCGATTAAAATCCATGGCAAGAAGAACAGCTCCATTGATGAAGCTGTCAAATACGGCATAGACCTGAGCTTGCTTGATATCAATCTTGGGAAAACTCCGGAACAAAGGATCCAAGACATGAACAATGACTGGCTTTCCATTCTCGAACTGCAAAAGGCAGTAAAATCAAATGGCACTTGCATGTAAATGACGGTATTTTGACAGGATAACTGAATTGCCCATTAAGAATACAGTGATATCTCTTTTCAGTTTCTCACGGCCTTTCGATTTCTACGGCGACGCTTCTCGAGTAGCGGAGGGCGCCGGGCTTGTCAACAGTCACTTTGACAGATTTAACGCCGGTGGTGGCGAGGCATAATTCCGCCACCGAATCCGCCATTTTCTCAATCAGGAAGAATTCCGATTTCTCAACAAGCTCGATGATCCGTTTTTTCAGGGTCTTATAGTCGACTGTGTCTTCAAGCCTGTCGCTTTTTCCGGCTTTGCGGAGTTCGCAGGAAATCTCTATGTTCAGAATGACATCCTGTTTGTCCTTGCGCTCCCACTCGAAAGTCCCGATGATCGTCTCAATCTTCAGGTCGCGGATTATGATCTTGTCCATCTTTTTCTCCTTCGTATAGATTAGGCTGTTCAAGTCGTTAAAACCGTTTAAGTCGTTCAACGAATTCAACGTCCGCCATTTCGTATTATAATTGGATTACACTTTCGAACTCCAGAACTTCCGCACTTACGCACTTCTTCCCAACGCTTCCTTTCTTATCTCATCCAGGTTAACACCTTCCACTTTAAGCGTCAGGTTGAGCTGGGAGGGCACGTATGATTTCATCTTGCCGGCAAGGATGTCAGCCAGCGCTTCCCCGTGTTCCTTTGCCGCCATCCACAGCCCGGATATCCTGCCGTCAAGCTGGGCACAGTCGCCTATTGCGTAAATATCAGGGAAAGAAGTTTCAAACCTGCTGTTAATTACAATCCCCTTCTCGGTTTTAATCCCGCATTCCTCGGCCAGATACGTATCGGTTTTTATGCCGGCGGAAACAACTGCAAAGTCGGCCTGAATTTCGTCTTGCCTGCTTGTCTTCAGGACCAGGGATCCGTCTCTCCGGATTATTTCGGTGGTGATCCTGTCCAGATAAAACGTAAAGGTGGGGGTTTCTATTTTTTTAAGGAGGAGCGCGGATTCGGCGTCGTTAAGGTGCCTTGGCAGCAGGCGCGGGAAAAACTCTATAATGTCGACTTTGAGTCCTTTGCTTTTGAGTGCGTTGGCGAGTTCTATTCCCAACAGGCCGCCCCCGATGACTGCCGCCTTGCCTGAAGACCCGCTTACTCCTATAATCGCCTTCGCATCGGCAATTGTGCGGAGAGTGTATACCCCGTCTTCGCTCACCCCTTTTATTATCGGTCTGAACGCCTTTGCCCCTGTCGCAATTACGAGCTTATCATAGCTTAGAATCTCACATGAAGAGGTTATGACCTTCTTCTCCTTGGCATTTATGTAGGTGATGACATTTCCGAAATGCGTTTCGATTCCGGATTTTTCATAGTCCTCCGGTTTTGCCAGGAATAACTTTTTCTCTTCGACTTTGCCTGCTATGAAGTCTGGAAGCCTGATTTTCGTATAGAGGGGAAGCTCATTCCTGTCGGCAATGGTGACGGAGCTGTCCGGAATCAGCGCCCTGATTCTCTTGGCGGCATAAAAGCCGGCAGGCCCGTTTCCTATGATGAGTATTTTCATGATGGGCTTTTCTTTTTCGGTTAATCTATTCCCTTTTTCGCCATAAACAAAAGGGAATTTCTAAACTTTGCATTTTGGCTGTTAATCTTTATTCCAGGATCGCCTCCAGCCTGGCGGCTCCTGGAGCCGGCGAGTCGCCGGCGTTCCGGCTTATTAGTCTCTTGAAAGTTAAATCTTGTGTTTCCAACGCAAGATTTATTCCTGCGCGAAGCACATTCCTTGTTTTCCTTATTTGGTTCCGGCTTTGCCGGCTTATGGGAAAACCGGGCCGCATTTCCCGTTATCCCGGCTCTTTTAAAAAGTAGGGTTTTCCCCCATGCCCCGGCAGGGTTTTTCCCCATACAAACAGAGTATCCCCCATGATATGCTAGATACAATAAAAAAGGCATTTCTGTAATTTACAGCAATATAAGTTTGCAGTCATATAAAGGGAACCTCTAAAAATTGGCATATGGCGCGAGACAGGAGATTATGGAGAGCCGACAAGGAGCAAACGCCGGGAGCAGCCCCGTTGCGGGCTGTG
>JBAZRS010000327.1:0-6415 GCA_041662825.1 Victivallales bacterium
GCAAGATGGACGCGATAGTGACAGCACCTGTGAACAAAGCCTCGATCAATAAGGCCGGAATTCCGTTCACGGGTCACACGGAGCTGATCGCCGAACTCTGCGGGACTGCGAACTTCGCAATGATGCAGTCGTCCGGAAGCCTGAGGGTTGTCTTTGCGACAACCCATATCCCGCTTCAGAAAGTCTCAAAGGTTCTGACGGCGGAACGGATAATTGAGGTTGCCGGACTTATTTATGAGGCCATACGCCAGGAGGGAATCAATAAGCCTGTGCTTGCCTGCGCCGCATTGAATCCTCATGCGGGCGAAAGCGGTTACATGGGCAAAGAGGAGATTAAAATGATTATTCCCGCCCTCCGGATTATCCGTGGGAAAGGGATAGACATCCAGGGGCCGTTTCCGCCGGACACACTCTTTATAAAGGAGATAAGGGAGAATTTCGACGGGATAGTTTCGATGTACCATGACCAGGGGCACATTCCCTTCAAGATGCTCGCCTTCGACAAGGGCGTAAATTCCACACTGGGGCTTCCGATAATCCGGACCAGCGTCGACCACGGCACCGCTTTTGACATTGCCTGGCAGGGCGGGGCCGACACCGGGAGCCTCTTCGCGGCCATAAGGCTGGCGGCGCTGCGGGCGGGCAACAGGGCATGATAGGAAAATTTTTCCGTCCCTGAAAAATTAACAGGGAAATTAGTGTAACTGGAAAAGCCTTCTCCAGATTTGACTTTTGTAAAAGTGTAACATATTGTATAACATGAAAACAGCAACAGTAAGACAGGTAAGGCATGACTTCGGAGAGGTCCTTTCGTGGATAATGGACGGAGAGGAAGTTGTCATTACAAAACACAGCCGTTCCATCGCAAGGATGCTACCCTGCATCCCGGAGGGGGACAGACAGGTGAAGATGCCAGATTTTTCCAAAAGGATGGAGAATGTTTTCGGTTCCAGGATTTTGAAATCAAAGGATGTCCAAGGCGTAATTGATTATGACAGGGGTGATTTTTGAAGTATTACGCTGATACGAGTTTTATTCTTTCCCTTTATATCCAGCAGGACAGCTCAAAAACTGCAACCGGCTTTATGCAACATCATAAGATTTCTCTTCTGTTCTCAAGCCTGAACAGGCATGAATTCCGGAACGCTGTGCGACTTTGCGTGTTTCGCAGACAGATAACCGAAAAAGAAGCTGTTTCTGTCCTCAATCTCCTTGAGGAAGATTTGAAAACAGGAGTTTTCCTTTCGGCCAATGTTCCATGGAGCTTGGCTTTTAACATCGCGGAAGAGTTAAGTGAAAAACATACGGAGGCAATGGGGGTTAGGGGAATGGATATTCTTCATGTGGCTGTTGCAAGAAGCCTGGATGTCTCCGAATTCCTTACGTTCGATATCAGACAGAAAGCCCTTGCGGAAAAAGCCGGAATGAAAGTCAGACCATAAGAAGCCGTAAAGAAATATATTTCCTTATGGCTCCTAAAGCCCAAACTTCTCAAAAACCATCTTCCTTCTTGATATTTCCAAATATGGGCATAGCATTATGGGCATAATCTTGGAGAGTTCGAGTATGGAAATAGCGGTTGGAACATTCAAGGCTAAATGTCTGAGGGTTATGGATGACGTGAGCAAGTTCCATCAGGAAATTGCAATCACAAAGCATGGAAGACCTGTGGCTAAAATAGTTCCGTATGAACAGAAAAACACAGGATTTTTCGGAATGCTACTGGGATCAGTCACTATAAAAGGAGACATTGTGAAATCCACCGGAGAGAAATGGGAGGCGGATGAAAACTGATATGTTACGATTACATAGTTATTGAACCATGATGCCCTGGTGTCTTTATTTTACAGTCATCCCACAGGATGACGGATTATCCGCCTACGCATTGAAGCTACGGCGTGACAAGATGGATTTATGGATTGCTGGATTATTGGGTTTGAGTTCAAGAAAAACCATAGATGCTGGATCTTAAAAAAAAAATCAGAATAGGCATTTCGGATTTTTCCCATATGGTGATTTTTGCATAACTCTTTGATTTGCAACAATCCATTAATCCAGCAATCCAATAATCCATGGGATGGCAGTGAATGTATTCATGGGTTCGGAGTAAGGAAAATTTTCCGTTTCGGAAAATTTAACATGAAAAGCAGATGGAGTTAACCTGACATGTCAGTTTTTGCACGAACAGTGATCCTTCTTGTCCTGTCGAATGTTTTCATGACGTTAGCGTGGTACGGGCATCTGAAACACCTGAACAGCAAGCCGTGGTATGTGGCTGCGATGATAAGCTGGGGGATAGCTTTTTTTGAATACATGCTCCAGGTGCCGGCGAACAGGATCGGTCACACAGCCCTGACCCTGGCGCAGCTGAAGATAATCCAGGAAGTTATCACCCTTTCGGTTTTTGTCCCGTTTTCAGTGTTTTACATGCAGGAGGGGATGAAACTCAATTACCTGTGGGCCGGACTCTGCCTGATCGGCGCCGTATATTTTATTTTCAGGGGATAAATTTTGCTGCGCAAAATTTATATAAGTGAACCGATTTTAAAACAAAAGAAAATGTTGTTGAGGGAATATCTCTTGTTGGTGTTCACAACTTTAGTGTGTCTTCGTATTCAGCAGGCTAGACACGCTAAAGCCGTGAACACCAACTAAATCAATCAACTCAAAAGAAGCAATTTTGAAAATTACCTCAAGGATTTGAGATTATGAAAAAAATATTGGAAATGCTACTCATTTCGGCTTGCCTGTTATTCTCTGTTACTTTGGGCGCCGAGGATTTTGACGATCAAAAGCCTGCGAAGAAGGTTCGGGCGAAGAATGTGAAAGTCAATGAAGCCGAGGAGGCGAAGGAGCCGGAACAGGCAACGGAAGCCGCAGAGACTGTGGAAGTGGAAGAGGAGAAGCAGGTAAAGGAAGCGGTTCCCGGCAAGAAAAACCTGCACCAGGGATTGGGCGAGGATGATGCATTCGACGAGCTGCTGAAGGACATAAGGGCGGGCAATCTTGAACATGTCGACTCGCTGCTTTTAACGTTCCCGAAACTCCTGAACAGGCGGGACAAGTTCGGGCAGACGCCTGTCTACATTGCGGTATCCGCAAATCAATACCCTGTCATCGAAATGCTTGTCAAAATGAATGCCGACATCAAGCAGGCGAATACCTACGGGGACACCCCGCTCCACAAGGCCGCCCAGACCGGTGACATAAAAGTCCTTGAACTTCTCCTGAACTCGGGCGCTATACTCTGGAAAAACAATGCCAAGGGCGAATCTCCTCTCACGAAGGCGGTTTCAGCCGGGCAGGTTGAAGCTGTAAGGTTCCTGATCAGGAACAAGGCCGAATTGAACACTCCCGACAGCAAAGGGGATACTCCTCTCCACAAAGCTGCGGTCAAAGGCGACAAGGCCATTGTAAAATTGCTGCTTGACAACGGTGCCAATGCCGGCATTAAAAACAAGGAGAGCCTGAAAGCTGCGGATCTCGCAAAGATGTCTGAAATCAGGGAAATGATCGAAGCCTGTGATCCTGCGTATAAACGGTGAATCCACCTTCTGAGCTGACAGCAAAATTTTCCGCATGCGGAAAATTTGACAAGGAATTTAATCCCGGAACAGAAAACAGTAGTTCACTCTTTTAACCTGGGAACGCCGATCTCCAGATCGGCTTTTTTCTCGTTTAGGAAATTGTATTTTAACACGTTTGCGCCCTTTGCGCCTCTTGCGTTAAGAAAATTAACGCTAAAGACGCAATAGTCGCTACAGTTAATAAGAGATTATGCTTCGGCGAAGTCGGTTAAGTCCAGTCCATTATGCCAATCCGGAGATTGGCGCTCCCGTGTGAACTTTTCAGGGGAAAATATCCGCCACAGGCAAGCCTTCTTTCTCCAAGCTATAATATTGATATTTTTTTTACCCCGTAAAAAAAATTAGAAATCTCTTCATCCCGTCTGTTGACAAGTGTGTCCAATTGTGATAAAATGAAAGTGTGTCCAATTGTGCAAGATGGGGAAGGCAATGGAAATAGGCACGGAGCCAATTCAATACCAAGTTCTGGCGGACGATATCGCCAGGCAGATAAATACCGGGCGGCTCAAGCCGGGCGAGCGTCTCTGCAGTATGCGTGCAATGGCGCAAAGGCACGGGTTGAGCGTGGCGGTCGTGCGCAAGAGTTTCAGCGCACTTGAAGAAAGCGGCGTACTCATCCAGAGGCATGGCAGCGGGACCTTCGTAAATCCTGACTTGAAGACCAAAGGAACTAAAATGCTCGCCCTGCTCACCATGTTTCAGGATAAAACCTTCGAAAATTATTTTGAACCGCTTTTTTCCGAAGCGGCAAATTCAAACATAATTCCAATCGTCGGAACTATTGAATCTGACGGAGACTGGAAAGGCGCAATAAAGAAAATAAGCGCGCGGGAACCGGACGCCTTTTTGATTGATGTTGAAGCAAGGGTATTCAAGCTCGACGAACTGCGTAAAGCTTGCGCTCCATTCCCCTGCTGTTTTGTAAACCGCTGGGAATGGCATGGTGTAAAACCTGAAAGAGCGGTTTTGAATGACTATGCTGCCGCGTACAGGAAGGCTCTTTGCCACTTGAAACAGCTTGGGCACTCCAGAGTCCTGGCCATCGGGCACCATGAAAAGCCGCTGCCATATTTACAGGAGCGCCTGAAAAAAGCATCAATCTCGGTCGATATGGAATTCGGCAGGGAATTAAGCTATGTGGGAATTGAGGATATTGAGGGAAATCCGGCATTGCTTAAAAAGATCTTTGCGAAAAACGGGCCCACTGCAGTTTTCGGGCTTTCCGACTTCATAGTCCATCAATTCCTCCAATATGGACAGAAATCCTCCCTTGACACCTCAGGCCTGGATAAGGTCGGCCTTTTTAACCAGAGCTATTCCAATATTCCGGGTCGGGAATTCTCAAGTGTGCGTTTTGACTTGGAAAGAATATGGAAGAGAGCATTCAATCACTGCAATGCGGGAGACGAGTCATTTGTCGAGTATGTCGAGCCGGAGCTGATTGTAAGAGGGAATTGAAATGCGAGAAAGAACGAAACGGCGAATCGGTGAATCGGAGAAACGGAGTGTTAGTAAGAGGACAAACTGTTGAGAGTGTTTATCGGTTGGAATTGTGGGAATTCGAAAGTCTTGTTGGTGTTCACAGCTTCAGCGTGTCTTGAATGTAAGAAATAAAAATATGGACAGGAGGACGGCATGAAAAGCGAAAATTCCAAAACTCCGGGAAGTAAAATATTTTCGGCGAGAAAATATTTTACATTAATTGAGCTCCTGGTTGTGATTGCGATCATCGCAATCCTTGCGGCAATGCTTCTTCCCGCGCTGGGAAAGGCGAAGGATTCGGCACAGTCCATTGCATGCGTCAACAATTTGAAGCAGATCGGAATCATTGCGGCTTTATATTCCGACGATTTCAACGGGCTGACCCTTCCGGCGTGCCATTATAACGGGATTGCAAGCGGCTTTGACTATTGGACGATGGGGGCTTATCGCGGAGGCTATATCATCACGCCTGAAAAAGAGAAAATCCTGGTTTGCCCGTCAGAACCGTTTTCATTCAGATGGTACGGTCATTACGGTGCCAATCATCCCTCCAATATTCTGACAGGTGTCGGCACCACCGGGGCAGGAGTGGTTTTTAAAGGCAAGAAGATTGATATGTTTAAAAAGCCGGGCCAGGTGTTTTTCATGACAGACCAGGGGTTTCCGTTGACTACCACTTCAAGAGTCACTGTTGGTTCCACCGTGATTGGCGACAGTGCCGGATATGTCGGTTTCCGCCACAGCCCCGGCGCCAATTTTCTTTATGTTGACGGTCATTATGATTACCTGCGGCCCGGAATGATTCCGTTAAACACTTACAATAATGTGCCTTGGCTGGACAAGTAAGTTTTGTTTGCAATGGATGAAAGTGATTTTTACACTGCTAACACAAGGATGGATTGATGAAACTGCCATTGTTTATTTTTCTTCTGTTTTCCTCCTCGGCTCTTTTCGGAACTGACACGGCGTTCTGGAAGCCGTACATCGCGGATGCGGAGACCTTTTATCTTGAACATTTCGACAGTAACGGTGCGCCTCAGGGACGTTTCGGCGGTGCTCATCAGGGGCCGTCGCCTTCCGCGCAGTCGCAACCGGGTCTGTTCCACAAAGGGACGATTTCCATGGAAGGCTGGGTTAAACTTTCAACTCTCCCGAAGGAGCGCGCCTACGTCATCCAGAGGATTCATGCGCCTAAATCAACTTGCGGTTTTGAGTTGTTCATCGAGCCGTCGGGGGCGTTCGGGCTTAATGTTGTCAACTGCAGCGGCGGACGCATGGAGCTGAAGTCCGATGCCGGACTTGTAAAGGCGGGTGAGTGGGTTCATCTCGCCGGACTCGCCAATGAC
>JBAZRS010000328.1:0-6410 GCA_041662825.1 Victivallales bacterium
TTAGAGGTTCCCTTAAGAGCCACCAAGATGGTGGTGTTCCGTAAGAGTCGCGTCCCTTGGCCGCCTGATTCCCTGTTTATTTTTCCGGTATCGGAAAAATATTCCAATACTGAAACAGGCAACTAGCCGAATTTTATCGTATTCAAAGTATTGAAATTTCAGGCAACTAGCCATATTATGTCCGGAACTAAAAAACTTGGGAGTTATGGAAATGAAACAGTTGAGACTTGGGATTATCGGTGTCGGGGGAATGGGTACGGCCCATATCGGGTTTATACAGAATCTCCCCAGGGTGAAGATCACCGCCTTATGCGACCTGGACAAGGCGAAGGTTGACGCTTTGGCCGCAAAACATTCGGCAAAGGCGTATTATGACGGAGTGAAGATGCTGAAGTCAGGCGACATAGACGCTGTCCTGATTGCCACGCCGCATTACTTTCACACCACATTTGCGATTGAGGCGTTTAAGGCGGGTGTTCACGTCCTCAGCGAAAAACCGATAGCCGTACACAAGGCTGATGCGCAGAAGATGATCGATGCCCACAAGAAGAACAAGAAGGTTCTTTTTTCGGCGATGTTCCAGCAGCGCACCCTCGGCATATACAGGAAGCTCAAGCAGATGCTTGATTCCGGCGAGTTCGGCGAGGTCAAACGTGTGAACTGGATCATCACCAACTGGTTCAGGACACAGAGGTATTACGACTCAGGCGGATGGCTCGCCACATGGGGCGGGGAGGGCGGCGGCGTCCTTCTCAACCAGTGTCCGCACAACCTCGACCTGCTGCAGTGGCTCTTCGGAATGCCCTCGAAGATAAGGGCGTTCTGCGAACTGGGAAAATATCATGACATAGAGGTCGAGGACGATGTCACCGCATATTGCGAATATCCCAACGGGGCGACAGGCGTTTTCATCACATCGACCGGCGACTTCCCCGGGACAAACAGGCTTGAAATAACATGCGACCGCGGCCGTGTCGTCGTCGAGAACGGGAAGATCATCTTCAACAGGACGGAGGAGCCTGTTTTGGAATTCAGCAAGACTACCGACAAGATGTTTGACGGGCCGCAGATATGGAATGTTGAAATTCCATATAATGAGACGGGTTCCGCTCCCGCCCACCAGAAAATCACCGAAAACTTTGCAAACGCGATTCTTGACGGTTCAGAACTTCTGGTGCAGGGTGAAGAAGGCATAAACTCCGTAGAGCTTGCGAATGCGATGCTCTATTCTTCTATGAAGGGCAAAACCGTCAACCTGCCGCTTGACGCAGAAGCGTATGCGGATTTATTGAAGGAACTTGTCAAGAAATCAAAGTTCAAGAAAAAAGAAGTCAAAGCCGAAGCGGTTGATTTAAAGGCGTCATTCGGCAAATAATAACAAGGAAAATTAATCATGAAAAGAAAACAGATTGCAGCACAGCTGTATACGCTGAGGGAATTCCTCAAGACACCCGAGGATATCGCAAAGAGCCTTAAAAAGGTCAAGGCGCTCGGTTTTGACGCAGTTCAGGTCTCAGGGCTTGGCCCCATTGACCCGGTAGAACTCAAAAAGATCCTCGACGGCGAAGGCCTTGTCTGCTGTGCGACCCATGAGTCCGGGCAGATGATATTCGATCAGCCGGAGAAGGTTGTGGAAAAACTAAACCTGCTCGGATGCAAATACACAGCCTATCCGTGGCCGCATACTTCCCCGAAAACGGAAGCGGATTACAAACAGCTCGCTGCCGCGCTTGACAAGTCGGGAAAGGTCCTCAGGGACGCGGGACAGGTCCTCACTTACCACAATCACGGCATTGAATTCCAAAAGTTCGGAAATAAGACGGGACTCGATATCATTTACGATGAAACCAATTCAAAATATCTCCAGGGCGAAATTGACACCTACTGGGTGCAGTTCGGCGGCGGAAATCCGGTCGAATGGTGCAAGAAACTTGAAAACAGGCTGCCCCTACTGCATCTCAAGGAATACGGGATTGTCGAGAATAAGCCCATAATGCTTGAAATCGGCAGCGGGAACCTTGACTGGAGGAAAATTGTCAAGGCTGCCAAGAAATCCGGCACCGAATGGTTCATCATCGAGCAGGACGTCTGCAGGATCGATCCGTTTGATTCGCTTAAAATGAGTCTGGAATATTTAATAAAGGAAATTTAAAATGTATTTTACAGGATTTGCTGATGAGGCGTCGTCTGATATTGACAAACAGATAAAGGCGACAAAGGAACTCGGATGGAAAAATATAGAGACCCGCGGACTTTGCGGCGGGAACCTCGCCTCCATAACCGACGCACAGTTTGATGAAGTGTGCGGCAAGCTTGAAAAAGCGGGTGTAGGCTTCAACTGTTTCGGCAGCGGCATCGGCAACTGGGCGAAACCGATAACAGAGCCTCCTGACTCAAGTTACGAGGAAATGAGGAAGGCGATTCCGAGAATGCAGAAGCTCGGAATAAAGCTTATCCGCATCATGAGCTTCCTGGTTAAAAAGGAAATCTGTGAAAAGTCATGGGATTTCCATGCCGAAGCCGTAAAAAGAGTCAAGGTCATTGCAAAGATGGCCGAGGACGCGGGAATAACCTGTGTGCATGAGAACTGCAACTCCTGGGGGGGGCTTTCCCTTGAACATACTCTCCGGCTGATTGAAGGGGTCAATTCACCGGCCCTCAAGCTTGTCTACGACACCGGCAATCCCGTATTCGAGGACGATGTCAGGGGAAAGCCGCCCTACAAGAAGCAGAGTTCATGGGAGTTCTACAACGCCGTAAGGGAGCATGTTGTCTATGTGCATATAAAGGATGGTCGCATGGTTGACGACAAATGCCTCTTCACATTTGCAGGAGAGGGCGACGGCGACGTTCGGAAGATTGTGAAGGATCTCCTGAAAAACGGATATGACGGCGGATTCTCCATGGAGCCGCACATGGTCACCGTCTATCATGACAAGTCGGTCTCCGAAGATGAGAAACAGGCGAACATGTACAAGAATTATGTGGAATACGGACAGCGTTTCCTGAAACTTCTCGCAGAAGTGAAAAAGGAACTCGGGAAGTAATTTTCCTTTAGGGGGGCCCTAAAGGAAAATCATCATGTATGGAATAAAAAAAGGCGGGTTGATACCCGCCTTTTTTTTATGGAATATCATAAATGGCGAAACCGCAGTCCAGATCTCCGTTTTTCATTTCTATGAGCTCGGTCTCCTTCAGTGGGATGCTTTGCATAGGGGCGGTGTTTGAGCATATGAAGGCGACCCGGCAACCGTGCAGGCGGGTGAACGCCGCGCCGAGTTTGCGGTAGAAATCGAAATCAACTTCAAGTCTCTCGTTGAACGGGGGATTTGTTACCACAAACCTTCGAGCCCCGTCCGCCTGTATGTCCTCGATGCGCGCTTCTCGGAATGTTATTTTCAGACCGGCACGTTTGGCGTTCGCCATGGCGGTCTCCAGAACTTCCGGGTTGCAGTCGGAGGCGATTATCTTAGGCATATTGTTGTTTGCGTGTCTGCGCCCCTCGCCACGCATGAGGCGCATGGTGTCGGCGCATTTGTCGTCGAAGTTGGCCCAGCGTTCAAACCCGAATTTCTCACGGAAAATCCCGGGTGGGATGTTTCGCGCCCAAAGTCCGGCTTCGATGGCGATTGTGCCTGAACCGCACATGGGATCCCACAAGGGTGTCTTCCTGTCCCATCCTGAATACATGAGCATCGCTGCCGCCAGGGTTTCTTTCAGCGGGGCCTCCCCTTTTTCCAAGCGGTAACCGCGCTGGAAAAGCGGCTTTCCGCTCATGTCAAGATAGACTGTCGCCTTGTTGTTGCCGATGAAAACAAATACACGGACATCCGGATCGTCGCGGTCGACATTGGGTCGGGAACCGTGTTTCTCGCGCAACTGGTCGACGATGGCGTCCTTGACTTTCAGCGCAATATACCCGGTATGCGTCAGATTGCTCGAGTGACAGAAGGCGCTGACGGACAATGTATGTTTAGGCGTGATAAAGGGAGTCCAGTCAATGCTTTTGGCGCCCTCGTACAACTCGTCCTCGCTTGAGGCGCTGAATCTCTTCAGGACCAGCTGAATCCGCTGCGCAATGCGGGAAAGGAGACATGCGCGCCAGCCTTCCTCGATATCGCCCAGAAAGGGTATTCCCCCGCTGTTCAGGCGCACACTCTGGAATCCCAGTTCCAGTAGTTCTTCCTGTAACGCTCTTTCTGTGCCGCTGCTGGCTGTTGCGAAAAACTCCATGTTCCCTCTTTTTTAATATGTTTTCGGGCGGCTTAAGTTATCCGAATACGTCGTATTGTCAATCTTCAGGTTCCCTTTAGTTTGGCTGTTGCTTTTTAACATTGCAACTTTATTTTAGGGGCTCTTACAAAAAAGGACACCGTGCGTTTCTACATTTACATATTTGCTTTCATATTCAGTCTTGCGACTATTCTCCTTCAGAGGGGAGTTTTTTTCTATACGCAGTATGAACTGGGGATGGGCGATTCCCAGAACCTCCTCCTCGCACTTGCCGTGGGAATCACCTACATAGCCGGTGCCCAGCTGTCGCACAGGTTCTGGGAAAGCGTAGGACCCAGGCGTTCAATATTCATCCTGGTCGCAGTGCAGCTCATCCTCCCGCTTATCGCATTCTTTTTTGCGAAATCCGCAACAGTATCGGTCGTCGTGGTGCTTTATTCCTTCTTCAACGGAATGACATGGCCGGTCGCCGAGAGCTATGCAAGTGCCGGACTTGATGAAAAGCAGTCTTCGAAATCAATCGGGATTTACAATCTGTGCTGGAGCACCGCCGTCCCTCTTTCCGTCTGGATGTCGGGCGCACTCATCTCCGGATTTAAAAACGGGATATTCCTCGCATGCGGGATAATTGTCGTCTTCGCCATGGCCCTTGTTTTTTTCCTTCCGAAGGTGATTCCTCATCACGTTGCGGTTCCTGACAGCGGCGGCAGGGACGACGATGAAAAGGCGATTGCATATGACGACATGAAGAGGATGCTTGTTTCGAGCAGGTGGTCGATGGGGTTTTCATACGCGCTGATGCAGATACTCACTGCGCTTCTTCCCGGGAAATTCCATGCGGCCGGAATAAGTGTCGCAATGGCCACGATATACGCAGGTTTTGTCGATGCGTCAAGGACCTTGGCTTTCCTGCTCATGTCGTCGACACATTGGTGGCACGGGAAGAAAACATTTCTTGTCCTGGTGTCGTTGACACTTGCCCTGGGCTTCTGCGCTTGCATGTTCGGCGACATGATCCCCCTTATCCTCGCCGGGGAAATAATCTACGGTCTGGCTGCGGGTTTCGCATATTACTCGGCCCTGTATTATGCGATGATCCTGAGTAAAGCTTCTGTAGGGGCAGGGGGCTCGCATGAAAGCGTGATCGGCGCGGGTTTCACGGTGGGCCCGATTGTGGTGATCGCCGGGAAACAGATTGCGTGCGTTTCGGGACTTTCAGTTGCAACCGGTCTCGCCTTCGGTGTTGTGCCCATGATTCTAACGGCGGTTCCGGTTTCGATTTTATGCCTGCTCCCAAGGAATAGCCGATGAAGAGGTCATCGGTGAAGGAGATTACAAACTTCAATTAATTATAAACTGTCAAGTTCCATCGCCGTTAAGGTGACGTTGAAATTATTGGTTCCCACCGGAGTCGTGCCGCCGGATCCGTCGTCGAGTCTCCAATAACTGGAGTTGACCGCCCGAAGGGTGATGGCTTTTGAGCCTGCGGGAGTCGGACCGTCAAACGCCTCAGCCCCGATGCCTGTGACAGGTTTCTCGTCGATCACGGCGGGAATATCCACCGCGCCGCTCAAGGCGGTGAATTTGGTGACTTGGAATTTTTATAAAACAGGTGGCAAAATCGGGAATCCGGGTTATCTTCGGGGGGAGTTTGAAAGTTCGTAAATCCGTCGTCGCTGGGAAGCTGTGCCGGATGCAGTGCGAAAGTTCGGAAGTTCTTAGATTTAAAAAAATGAAACTCAAAACTAAAGAAATCAAACATGAGTAATGAGCTGACAAACAAGCTTAATGCAAAAATAGACTACGCTGAGAACGCCCTCAATAACGCCGTCTCGGAAGTCGACATTGAAACCGTACGCATCGAGATGATCGGGCGCAACGGCTTTATCCCGGCGATAGCCATGGAAATGAAGAATATCCCGAATCAGGAAAAACCCGAATTCGGGAAGGCGTTCAATGTCGCGAAAAACAAGTTCGAGACGCTGCTGCTGGAAGCAAAGGAAAAACTGAAATCCGGTTCGGCTAAAAAAGCCGGCCAGGCTTTCGATGTCACACTGCCCGGAAGGAAATGGGCGATCGGGAAAAAGCATCCGGTCTCAAAAGTGATTGACGACTGTGTCGCCATTTTCCGGCGCATGGGGTTCATCGTCGCCGAAGGCCCGGAAATAGAAACCGTC
>JBAZRS010000329.1:0-6408 GCA_041662825.1 Victivallales bacterium
CCCAGTCCCAGCGCCCGACCACGTTCCGGACAGTGTTGCCTGCAATGAGGCAGTTCTCCGTCTTCCGCAGGACAACTCCGCTGCCGTCGCAGCATTCCAGCGTCAATCCCATGACCCTCACATGGCTTGTTCCCGGGGCCATTTCCACCAGCGTCTGCAACACTGGCGCGTAAACGGCGCCATCTTCGATTGGCGACGGCGGCCAGAAATACAGTGTCCAGGACTGCCGGTCCAAATACCACTCGCCCGGAGCGTCCAGCTCCTCAAACATATTCCTGACATAGTAACGGTCCTGCGGCCGGATTGGATAGGAACAGTCTCCGGTGAGCGTGATAATCCTTTTACTTCGGTCGACCGACTTGATCCCGACAATGTTGTTCCACCAGTTGTAGCGCGGAAAAACGAAAACCTCTCCCTCCTCGGGACGCGCCCATGTCCTAATATCCTTTTCCCGGTAAACAAGGGTACGCTTGTCCTCTCCCGGAATGTCCTGGTACATGTTCACCGGCTTGCCGTCCGCGTAGGCCCAGCCGCCGCCATAGGGATTTTCCGCTTCATAGTTGGGAAATCTTGCAAGATGCTGGCGTTTGCCGTTGAAAAACAGCTCTCGGAAATAGATGTCTTTGAAACCCTGTCCGCCCACGTCAGATTTCAGGATATCACCCTTGTGCCGTGTGAATCCGGTGATCCGCTTGCCGCCGATCACGACCGGTTTCTCATTTCCATACGCCCGGTAAGTGACAGGTGCAACTGCCGTACCAGAATCTTCCGGCCCGAGTTTGAAGGTCCGCCCGAGTTCATACAGCCCTTTTCTCACGAAAACATTCACCGGCCCTGTCAAAGGGGCTGAGGCCTTCAATTTCCGAATCTCGTCCCTGGCACGGTCAAATGTCGCAAACGGCCCGTCGGATTTCGCCGCGTTGGTCTCGGGCATTGTACCCGACCATGCATCGTTACCGTTAACCGCCACATAGTAGTTGGTCGACTTAGACAATTCCACGGCTGGCAGCCCCGCTTCGTTTGAGCAGCAGTTGCTGCACATTGCAAAATATGAGATCCCAAATAATATCGCGAATCTTATGTTCCACACTTTCTTCACCCATTAATTGCATTAATTTATCATCCTTACATTATTAAGAAAGGTATTTCCCATGTCAAGACATTTCCATGCAGTTGCAGCAAGTCTTTTAATCATCCTGTCCCTGAATCTCGATGCGCAGGAAAAAATTGCCGACAAGGCCGGGGCCGCCGCGACGCCTGTCAACCAGATAAAAATTCTGGCGATAGGGAACAGTTTTTCCGGGAACGCCAGCAGGTATCTCAATGACATTGTAAAATCCTCCGGAAACTGCGAGCTCGTATTCGGACATGCAATGATAGGGGGATGTCCATTGGAAAAACACTGGAATCTGGCATGTAAAAACGATGCGAATCCTGAAGATCCGGAAGGGAAGCCGTATTCATATAAGGGAAAGAAGGTCGGGCTCAGGGAAATGCTCACGGCCGAAAAATGGCAGTATGTGACGATTCAGCAGTACAGCCTTATAAGCTTCAAAGTTGAAAGCTACCGCCCATATGCGAAAAACCTCTACGACTATATCAGGAAATACGCCCCGGATGCGGAGGTGGTCATACATCAGACCTGGGCATACCGTTCCGATGACAACGCCCTTTTCAAGGGGGATTTCAATGCCGTAAAAATGTATCAGCAGCTCACGGAAGCATATTATACGATTGCAAAAGAACTAGGATGCCGGGTGATTCCCGTCGGAACAGCCTTCCAGCTCGCGTATGAATCTCCGGAATGGGAATTCAAAACCGATGCCAGCTTCGACTACAAAGATCCGAAACATCCCGACCTGCCGAATCAACTCCACTCTCTCCATTCCGGATACTCATGGAAAACAACAGGCGAAACCAGAAAACTGGGCATCGACACTCATCATGCGAATTCCGCAGGGGAATATCTGGGAGGTTGTGTCTGGTTCGAGTTCTTCTTCAAGGAAGACGTGAGGAAAATCAAGTTCAAACCTCAGAAAATGACCGAAGAGGACGCCGCCTTCCTGAGGAATATCGCGCACAAGATCGTCTCTGAAGGCGCAAAGCCGAAGGCCGCAGAGTCATTGAATTAGGCGGCCGATGACCGCGACTTTAAATGCCCAAAGAAAAGAACAGCCCTTGCGGGCTTGACTACCAACGAATCCAGAAATTGTTTGTAGTTAATGCCGCAAGGCATGTTCTTAGATTCTCTTCATTGCTTCTTCACAACTTTGAAATTCCTTAACTGTAAACTAGGCGGCTAGGGACCGCAACTTTTATGGAACGCCGCCATCCCGGCGGCTCTAAGAGCCGGCAAGATGCCGGCGTTCCATAAATCCAGTCGAAAAGCACATTTTCATCAAAGCTCAACTTTGGCGTATTCCAAAGCAGTGCCGGAATACGGGATCTGGACTTCGTTGAATTTGTTTTTGCGTATCAGTACACCTTCCGGTGTCAGGAACGGGATTGGCTGATTTGTCGCGCTCGGTTCGGGATCAAAGTCGAAAAGTTGACCGATGTCCAAGGGCTGATTGTAGTTCATCTCCATGTCGACACGAATTCCCTTGCGCGATAGATTCAGATTGCAACCCTCGATGAGGACATCGGCGACCGCGCCATGGATGCGAATGGAGCTGTTGTTGTCAACCCGGTGCCGGCGGACTATCTGGAAGCGGCTGATGGGGATGCTCCTTGTACGCAGCTTGCTTTCAGCGATCATCTGTTTGAGGACTTCAGGCGTGAGGAACATGTCCAGATCGGCCCCGTCGACAGTGCAGTAGTAGACTTCCCAGCCCCAGATGTTGAGGGTGCATTCGCCGCCTATCCAGCGGTCTATCTGCGTGCTTCCGCCGCCCCAGGTGTTGCCGATGACGACATGGTTGTCTAGGAACTGGTTATACCAACTCGGTTCGACGCGGACGAATCCGGAGTCTTTGATCTTGCCCAGTTTCCCGAGGCTGTTTATGTTGCTGGCGCGTATGCTCCGGTTGCCGGAGAGAATGCATTCGCAGTTCGGAGGGTAGAGCTGGATGAGTGTGCCGGTGTCGGTTGCAGTGTTGCCAATGAAGAGATGACGTCCGTTGAATCCCCCGATGCTGACGATGGAGCTTTCGTCCGGCGGCATGTCCCATTCGCGGTCAACTGTGATCCGGTTCCCTTCATAGTGTGTGAGCCACCTGTACTGGCCAGCACCTCTGCCGTCGATTATGTAGGCCGCGGTTGAGTACATGTCCTTCATGCCCCCTTTGGCCTTGTCGCCCAGAAATGTTTTGCCGTCAAGAACAAAGTTTTTGGCATTGACCTCGCGCACCTTGCCAAGATATGCTGTGGCGTGTCCGTCGAGTGTAAACGCCTCGTGGTCGCCGCCGTAGAGGTGACAACTGCGGTTGTTGGCATAATATACGTGTCTGGCGACGGATGCTCCCATGTGCAGCCCGATGTTGTTGCCGCCGGAGGACATGCTGTTGCCAGTGTTCTCGTTGTTCTCGAAGATCATCTCGCAGGTTCCGTTGAGCGCATGCATGTTGGCGGCACGGATCGTGTTGTCGGCGATGATGCTGCCCCGGCCGAAACGCAAATCGAAGGCGCAGGCCAGATGCAGGATGTCGCAACCGGTGACCTGGTTGTTCTCACCCCAGAGGAGAATCGCCGGTCCCACTTTTGCCGAACCGGGAGGAGTGATCGCGCGCTCATGGTGCGCACCGCCGTTGTTGTTGGTCATGTAGAAATAGTTGGCGCGAATTCGCACGTTGCGTATGCGCACATTGCTGGAGCCTGTGATGATCGTGCTGTGATATCCCTGGGTGAAGATGCTCAGGTCTTCAACGCCAAAGTCGTTGCGTCCGTCGATAAGCGTGGGCAGCGCCTTCTCCTGGTCAGGCCACCAGAGGGAAACCAGATCCGGACCTTCTCCGCGCAATGTGATGTTCTCGGGGATAAACAGCGGGGACTTGATCCAGGTTCCGGAGCGCAGGATGGCGTCAATACGATAGCGGCCGCGCGGAAAATAAACGACACCTCCGCCAATCATCGAGAGTCGTTCGATGACCTGGACAATCGACAGGGTGCAGTCTTTCATGCCGGTGGGGTCCGCACCCAAATCAATCACGCTGATGACGGCTTTCGGGGCTTCCTTGACGGGCATAGCTTCCAAGATGCCGGCATCGCGGACACCCTTTTTACCGCCCTTGCCGTTAGAGACCATGACGCGATATTTACCCGGTGTCAGACCTGAGGGAATTTTGGCCTTGAGGCTAAAGCATGATGTGTCTTCCATCTTCAGGGCGACGACTTTACGGGAATCGCTTTCAGCTTGCAATGAGACGGACGACTTACCATCGAGATCAAGGCATTTGCCGAGGATACGCAACCATCCACCCTGACGTGCGCGATCCACGCCTTCGTCGCCCTGTTTCCACCAGACATCAGGGGCGTTGACAAGTACGGTTTTCGAGACCTTCTCTCCGTCGCGGGCGCGACAGGCATAGACGCCTTTCGGCCAATCTGACGGAACAAGCGCCTTCAGAGAGATTTCCGACCATTGCGATGGAACGACCTCCGTCCAACGTTCTTCACGACCTTCACCAACCAAAGCCAAATCAACCATTGTCAAGGCGCTGAAATTCGCACCCGCCAGCACAACAGTTTCATCCGGCATCACAGGATCTGAATGCCAGAACACAACAGGGCATGAAGCATTACGTTTTTTATTCACCATTTTAGTTACACCTTATAGGTTAAGTTTATTTTTCTAGATATTCATTTATCTTTCTCACCGAAGCTTTGGCTTTTCCGGTATGGAGTCCAGTCAGGCGGTCTCACTTGAGATACAAATTTGGCGGATACTATGGGACGACCTTCTTTGACCGCATCGACAAGGGCCTCGGCGGCACAGCTTCCAAGCTCATGATGCGGATAAAAATTTATGGCGGTGATCCTGACTCCGGGATGGCTCTCCCGCAACTCGGAAAACGCACCGCCGATGAAGTCGATGAGAAGGTCTCCCTTCCTGTTCCACGGATGTCCCTCCATAACGCGGAAAACAGCTTCAAGCCGGTCGCGCCCGCCGTCGGATATTATCGCAGTCACCTCTCCGGCGTCCAGGAGACCGGGAAGCTTCTCTGGAATCTCCTCGATCTTCGGCAGGTTCCAGTCCGGATCCTGCACAATTCCAACCTTTTTCAGGGCTGCGGTGAATCCGTCATGCGCCTCTGTGCCTATATTTGCGCAATACACGATTTTGCGATGTCCGCAACTGAGCAGATATTCAGCCCTGGCGCGTCCGACCGCAGTGAAATCATTTGCAAAATGGTTTTCGGGAAGCCTTACAGATTCCGGCGGCGTATAATTCACGACGGGGACGACTATCGGGATATTGCAGCCCTTTATGACCTTTGATATCTTCGGGTATAATGACGGGTGGGGCAGATACCAGACACAACCGTCGATCTTGTACTGGCTGAATATGCGGGAAGCCTCCTGCGGTTTGGAAACCTGGATGATGCGAACAGCGCAATTGCGTTTTGCCAGCACATCCAAAATTCCCCCAATCACTTCCGGTTCCTTGAGAAACGTCGATACGCTCCCCTCCCCTATGACAATCCCGATATTCGTCTCCGCCGGGACTGTCCGTATGAAATGTCCTTTGCGAAGTGCGCTGAAAATGCGCCCCTCGATGGCAAGCTGCCTGATGACCTTCTTGATGGTGATCAGGCTGACGCCAAACTCGGTGCAGAGTTCACGCTCCGGAGGCAAGCGGTTCATCCCCTTGGCGGAAAGTGCGGACATGCGGCTCAGCAGCTGCTGTCTAGCACGGATATGCGGCGGAGTCTTCTTTGCGGTTTTCAATGTACCCACGGATTCACTTCCAGTTATGTTTTTTTATAATATCACACAACACGAGGCAATTTTAAAATTGCCTTTTTGAGCTGATTTCAAAAGTTGGTGTTCACGGCTTCAGCGTGTCTTACTTGTTGAAGATTAAGACACACCAATCCGCCGCAGCGGACCAACGGAATACATTGCCGCAGCAACATTTTTCCACATTTTGAAATCAGCTAAACATGTCCTGTCAACCGGGAAACCCCGGGAGGCGCATCCTGTTATTTCAGAAACAGCTCTATCACCGGGATCGGCATGTTTTCCGGAGCCGTCATCAGGCGCAGGCCGACGGCGTCCGACGGAATTCTCGGGTTCGGATTCTGACTGTCCGGATTGTCGGCCTTGACCGTCTGGATGCGGCTGCCGTCGCAAAGGAGCTGGGCGTATTTGACTTTATCCGCGAGGCCGTGAAGGACAATTGTGCCCGTTGGCCAGCGCATCAGATGGAGATAAAGCCTGTTGAGCTCCCTGTTGTACGTGTATCTGCAG
>JBAZRS010000330.1:0-6383 GCA_041662825.1 Victivallales bacterium
CGACGGTGTCCCCACTTTCATTTTCAGTGCGGAACTGATTCCATACCGCCTGCCGGGTTCGGTCTGGGCGGATCGTCTGGAAAAGCTCAAGGCCACAGGACTCAACACGGTGGGACTTTATTTCGCGTGGAATTTCCACTCTGACAGGAAGGGTGCTGCGGATTTCGCAAGTCCCGACCGTGATTTGGCGCGGCTATTGGATCTTGCCGAGGGGCTTGGACTCCATGTCATCGCGCGGCCCGGCCCCTACGTATGCAACGAATGGGATTTGGGCGGATACCCGGGCTGGCTATTGAAAGAGGATAAAGGCGATTGGCGCCACGGCAATCCGGAGCATCTTGCCTTCTGCCGCGAATGGTACCGGCAGGTGAATGCCGTCCTGGCAGGCAAACAGCATGCAAATGGAGGGCCGATCATCCTCTACCAGATTGAAAACGAACACCGCTGGAATGATCGGGATTTCCTTGCCGGTCTTTGCGATGCGGCCCGGAAGGACGGGATTGCCGTGCCGCTAGTGGGCAACCATGACGGCGGCGGCCTCTGCGTGCTGGACAAACTGGCGGAAGGCACCGACATCTATACGCCTGTGTTCGAGTTCTGCCGTTGGCGCGGCTGGCTTGAAAGCCTGAACCGGCGCATAGGATCTGAACTGCCGCTCATGGTTCTTGAGTACCGTTGCGGTGAACATCCGCTCTGGGGACAGGCGCCGATTTCGCAGACATGGCCGCCTGCACATTGGACACTATCGCAGACGCGGCTTTTCACGGCGGTCGGAGCCAATGTGGTCAACCACTTCGTCGGCGCAGGCGGAATTACGCCGGTCGGTTTCAACAGCGATCACATCATCACGTCATACGTTGACAACCCGCCAGTGGCGCCATGGGGCGAACTTACAGAGCGCTTCTACGAGATGCGTTTGCTCGGACTCTTTCAGGAGAGTTTCAACCGAGCCCTGGCAGAATCCGTTCCCACAGCCGAAGACTGGAGAACCGACGATGTCCAGATAGAGTGCCTGGCGCGGCGAGGGGAGAAGGGAACTTTCCTGGTTCTCGCCAATCATTCAAATACGACCTGCGAATTTCGCATTTTTCCGGCAGACGCCGAGATGTCGCTTGGACACGCTAAAGCTGTGAACTCCAACTTAATCAATCAGTTCTGCTCAAAGGTGATAGGCATCGGCCCGTTCCGCACCAAACTTCTCCTGGCCGACGCTGAACTTTCAGAGAATATAAAGATCGTATTCTGTCCGCTGCAGATCCTGTCGGCATGGACGGAAGGTGACGCCTCTTACCTGATAGTCTATGGAGATCCCGGAGAGCAGGGGGACATCACATTCAGCGGAGGCGGAGAGACACACATTGTTCATGTGACCTGCACTGATACGGTTGTTAAAGAAAGTGCAATTATTGCCGGTAAGAAGGTGACAGTATACGCGACCACATCAGAAGTTGCGGCGCGGACATGGCTTCCCCGTAACTCTGCAAACCGCATCATCCCGCTGTTCGGCAAAGTCCCGCTGATGCGGCCTCAAGCCGCAGCGGGCGCTGCGCTTCGCATGGAACTGCCTGCTTCGGAGAATGCGCTCAAACTGATCGTGCCTGCGGATTCCGCTGCAACTATGCGTCTCAATGGCGTTCCTGCGGCTGCACAAAAAGCCCGGCCTGACGGATTGACGGAAATCTCTTTCCCTCTCACACCGGCAGCAGATCCTTCGGCCACGGTGGGGAAAATGCAGTTCGCCGCAATTGACGATTCCTGGACGACTACGCCGCCGAAGAGTGAGTACGGATGGCGGCAGGTGAATGCCTGGGGCGAGAACGCCGAAGTGCTGATCGAGCCGGGCGATTACGAATGGCGCAGTAATTTTACAGCCGAAACTCCATTGCCTGAGACTTTGGAATTCCTGGGAGTTTCACAGGCGGAGATCACCGTATTTCTCAACGGTTCGCTACTCGGATCTTACCCGTCCCGACGTGTCGCCTCCACCAACAATTTGCCGTCGTTCAATGCGGTCTTCGATGTCCGCAGCGCAATCTGCCCCGGTTCCAATCAGCTTGCAGTGCATATGCACTTCCATGGGCGGCACAATTCCGGACATCCGATCTATGTGGGATTCTCTCAGCCGGTGCTGCTGCGTCATGGACAACGCGATGAACAGATTGAGCCGGTCTGGAAAGTTTCTCCAGTCAGTTCCCGCAAGTGGTCTGTTGCGGAACTGGATGCCGTCCCGGCAATGGATGCCAAAGATTGGGAGGAAGTCGATCTTTCCCGGCGCAATGAACACATGGGGCCTGCCGGCACAAAACAGCACCACGAGGTCCGCTGGTATCGCCGGACCGTGAATATTCCCGAATCTTTCCGCGGCAAGCCGCTCTTCGTCGAATGCCCGCCGGTAGAGGAGGCATGGGCTTATGCTGACGGCATAAGGCTTGGGCGCACACACTGCGCATCCAGCACCACCTTCGATTTAAGCTCCATATCCGACCGTGAATCTGTGGAAATCACCCTGGCAGTGCGTCAGAACTGGTTCTTCTGGAATGAGCGCTTCGGTCTGCCGGTTGCTCCGCGGCTCTTGTCGCCCGGAGAGGTGATCGACGTGAAATGGAGTCTGCGCGGACGAGCGTTGTCGGAATTGGCGCCTTGGCGTTCCATGGGATTGGTATGGGTAGATGAACAGGCGGCAGTCAAGTCCGTCAGGCGCGTGTTTGCAAGATGTAATGTGAAAGTCTCTGTGCCTGCCGATTGCGCCGCACCACTCTATGTCGAAGTGGACGGCTGGTTCAGCCGGGCTGTGCTGTACTGGAACGGCAAGCCGATAGGACTGTACTCCGAAGTCGGACCGCAAAAGCGCTTCTACATTCCGGAAGAGATGATCAAAGACGAGAATACCGTGCATGTGCTGGTGGACGGCTACTGCGCATCCGCAGTCATAGGTACGCTGTCCGCCGGATTCTATTTCAGGAACCGTTGTGTCAACGTCACTCTTTGAGAATGGTTTGCTCCAATCCAAAATTAAAATTCGAATATTATTCTTAATCAGTATTTACTGATTTATCGTATATGATTGCGTAATGCGGCAGTCTCTATTTTATTAGGTAGGGACGCCTCGCCGAGGCGTCCCCTGGAAAACGGACAGTTCGGCGAACTGTCACTACCTAAGAATAATTGTCCTTACTGTAAGACTCCTATATTACACACGGTGCAAATGTTGCTAACTTGGGGTTTTCCGCTTAAGTAACTCGGGTCTATCTGACCCGAGGGTCGCGGGTCAGATAGACCCGCGCTACTTTTAACTGGCCCTTACTTATCGACATTCACACATTGCTCAGTAATGCCTCATTTAGCGGCCCATCCCCGGAGGGGCGTGGTTACTGACGCGTTACTATGATTGCATCCCGTCCTGCGTCGCTTTAGATTTTACAGGAAGCATGGTAAAACGGAAGATATGTAGAGAAAAGCTGCTGAAAAATTCTCCGGAGCACTGCACAAATCAAAATTGAATAGATAGCGGGCGATATTCATTGATGACTAGAAACATACAAAAAGCAAAAAAAAGCCGGCGGTTCCGCCGGCTCTTTAATATTTTAAACGGATACGGATTATTTGACGCCGTATTTTGTTTTCAGGTACTGCTCGACTTTGATGCGGTCCGCATCGGAGAGTGCGCCTTTGTAGATGATGATTTCGTAAATGGCACCGACCAGCGCATCTTCAGTGCCGATTTTGCTGAGGTCGTCATATCCGATACGGAAACCTTTGGATTCAATCGAAGGATGTCCGGCGGGATCTCCGATTTTGCTGCCGTTTATATATAGGATTCCATTTGCGTCAGATTGGATCAGTTCGTAAATGGCCGGGAAGGTCTGCTGTTTATCCGGTTCGCCGATATTCGAAACATCTTTGACAGAGTAGTTGTTGCTCTGGAAGCGGTAGCCTTCGGTCGCCACGAATGTCTGCCATGCCGGTGCGGATTCGGACACCAATATGAACATCGAGTATGCCTCGCTGGAGGGCTTCACGGGCGGTTTGACGTCGAAATAGCTGTTGCTGAAAGCGATGGTCGGCTTGCCGCCCGCGCCTTTCTCCTTGAAGGTGGGCTGTTTGTCGGCCGGAGCCGTCAGGTCGTTGTTCTTGCCGCTCAGATCTTTCACAGTGGCGATCTTTTCGCCGTCTTTCATTTTCAGTGCATCGGCCTTCACCCACAGGACGGCTTTGTCCATGGAAGGCAGTGCCGCCTCCTGGGCTGAGAGGCTGATTCCGGCGACTGCGGCCATGGCGGCCATCACAAACATGATACGCATCTTCATCTACAATTCCCCCTATTATTTGTTTGAACTAATTAAAACCGGCTCTAAAAATAACTGATTCGCCTGCAATGTCAAGATGGCGGTTGCCTTCTCAGCAGATATGTGAATGTTCCATGGCGTCGGAAGCATGGTGCTACGGTTTCAGTCATTGGCCTGAAATTGATGGCCCGTAGCTGTTAAGATGGTGGTCGCTCTTTCGCTGTCAAACAAGCTGAATTCTGACACCTTTGCCGCAGGCGGCGGCAAAAGTGGCAAGCGTGTTTAATGTTATATTCTGCCTATTTTCAATCCTGTCAGGCTGGATTGCGCAGTTTGGAGACTCTTTGCAATTTCCGTATGCGTCAAATGGCTCTCCTGTCTTGCCTTCGGATTGGAAAGCAGTTTCTTCCTGCGACAGCAGGAATTTGACCGGCAGGCTACCTGCCCCGCCGGATGACCGGGGCTCATGCCGGAAGAAAAGCAGAAGCTCCTTCCTACTCCAAGGCTTCCCACTTCGCCAAGGCTACGAGGGACAGGCCGGGGGGCAGGTCGCGACCGCACTCCAAAAAAGTTGCGGCCTTCTTGCCCCGTCGGATGACTGGGGTGGCCGCCTAATTTAATCGTATAGGAAATTGTATTTTTACACGTTTGCGCCCTTTGCGCCTCTTGCGTTAAGAAAATTAACGCTAAAGACGCAATAGTCGCTACAGTTAAAAGGAGATTAAGCTCCGGCGAAGCCGGTTAATTCAACGTTAAGGAATTTCAAAGTTTGTGAAGAATCAATGAAGAGAATCTAAGAACATGCCTTGCGGCATTAACTACAAACAATTTCTGGATTAGTTGGTAGTCAAGCCCGCAAGGGCTGTTCTTTTCTTCGGGCATTTAAAGTTGCGGCTTCCAGCCGCCTAATTTGAAGGTATGGTAGCCGCCAAGATGGCGGTATTCCTGAAGAAAATTAAACGCTTTGGATAATTTAGCCGTGAAAAAAAGAGCCGCGGAATAAATCCGCGGCTCTTTCTGTTTTGAAATTCCCCGTACCCTCCCCCCCAGCGGTACGGAGAATTTTACATCTGATCTCTTATGCCAATTTTGTGAGTGTCAACTCATCCTTACCAGTACCAACATCGGTGATCGTTTCAATTGCCCAGTCACCAGTGACACCTAGTCCGGACTCATAGCGGGAACTTGCTACATCCCAAGTCAAGCTAATGGATGCTCCGCCTACGGTCAAGTCGATATTATTTACGCCTCCAGTTTGCCAGGCAATAAGATCGACATCATAACCGTCAGCCAGAGTAACGCTATTCCCATCGGCGAACGCGAGATTACCGGTAATGTTCATGTGTTCAACACCATCATCCAGAACATCCCATGCTGTAAGACCGCTTGCATCAAGGAGAGTGCCGCCATTAGCTATGGCAGAGGCGTCGAGTACGTTGCCAGTTCCGACAGCGGCGGTAACCAAAGTTCCCGCTACAGTCGTATCAGCCGTATTGAACGTCAAACTGTCAATATTTCCAGTAACCGTAATCGTCGATGCGCTGCTGCCCAAACCATCGGTGATCAGAAGGTATTGCGCTGAAGAGACGGAACCAGTGTCAATAGTTATTGATCCAGCATCTGCACCGGTGTTAATAGCCGAGAACGTGTACGTTGCGTCCTCATTGATAAAGATACTATTGGTGCCTCCACCCAAATTGACAGTGCCGTTTATTGCTCCGCCAGCATATATGCCCAGGAGGTCACCGCCGGAACCGGTAGTGACATCGCCGGCAACACTGGATGTCCCATTGAGAACCACCATGCTGCTACCAGTACCGCTACACGTGATACTGCCGGCAGTGGAACCGTCCAGGTGGAGGTCATTTCCCCAACCAACTGCGGCATCAGATGTCATATTGATATCGCCGCCGACATTGCCCCTTGTGATGTAACAGTAGTTGTTTCCAGTGGAATCCGTCATTGACACATCTCCAGTGATGTTCGTGGTCAAACCGGCGGGCCCTGTTATAATCAGGTTGCCGTTGGCGGAAGTCACCGTGACACTGCTGATAGTTCCAGCACCGTTAATGGTCAACTGAGTACCTGCCGAAGTAA
>JBAZRS010000331.1:0-1998 GCA_041662825.1 Victivallales bacterium
GGGAAAAGCCCTACCACCATTTGCGGCATACAGTCGCCTCCACCGGATAACGGCAATATCTGCAGATCAGTTTTGGGATGAAAGTGCAAACTGCAGCAATGCGTCAGTACCCACGCCTATCCGGGGATGGGCCGCAAAATGAGGCATTTCTGAGCAATGTGTGAATGTCGATAAGTTAAGGACCAGTTAAATTAGGCGGCCAAAGGCCGCAACTTTAAGTAACACAGGCTTCAGCCTGTAGTTGAATTAATCTGGAAACGCAAGGGAAATTGCAGGCTAAAGCCTGCATTACTTTACATGGCAACTTTGAAATCCCTATACCTTTAATGTAGCACAGGCCCCGGTCGCCAAAGGCGCTGCCATAGGTTTACATGCCTAAGGTATGCAGGTAAACATCTTGCCTGTGGACTTGATCGCCTGTTCATCCTATTTCTTGGTATAGGTTTCGCCTTCTCGGCGAAGATTCTTTTCCAATTATTCTTGTCCGAGACGGACAACTCTACATCAAGAAAAACCGAATCACAGGCAATATGCCTGTTCTACCATAAAGCAAAGCGCCGTCAATCCGTTTTCAGCATCTTTATGATTGTTGTAAAACTTATCTTCTCCAGCAGCGGCGAATCATGGTTGCCGCCGGGGATTTCCGTATATGAGAAGTTTTTACATTTTTTCATTTTACCGGCCAGCGATCTGGCCTGTTCCACCGGAATAATCTCATCCGCGCCGCCGTGGACGAGGAACAGCGGCATTGTAAGTTTTCCCGCGTCGGCAATCGCGGAATGCTTCAGATAAAGATCCGGCTTTTCATCCGGAGTGCCGCCGTATGAAATTTTAATCGCCTCCGCAATGCAACGGATAATCGGCTTCTTCTGAGATCTGCACCAGCGGTAATACGAAGCAAGATCGCTTGCCGCGCCTCGTATGATCAGGCCGTTGACATCTTCCGGATGAAGCACTGCATAAATAAGATTGCTGGTGCCGCCCATGGAACCGGAACAGAAGATTGTTTTTCGCATGTCATGTTCAGCACGCAGGTAATTGAGCAGGTCTTGCATGTCGTCGGCGGCGGAAGGCCCCATCCAGGCGTTGCCCCGTAGATTCGCGCAGAGGATTCCGGCTCCGCTGTCACGAAACACCGGCAGCCATGTTTCACGCAAGTCTCTCCTTGTGAATAGCTGGTCTCCATTGGAGCCATGCCCGTGGATGAAGATAATCCACAACCCTTTTCTTTCTCCGTGCAGGAGCAGAGCCCAGTCTTTCAGACCGTCAACAGCACTGGCGTATTCAAGCCGTTTCAGGCCTGCGGGATAATATTCGCCGACGGCGTTTTCTAAAGAGATTGTTTTCATTCTTTTCCTCATTGCGTTGAATGTTTAACACAGAACATCGAGTTGCATTCATTGGAAATGGAAAGCGTCAGCAGAGTGACGCTGCTACAGGCGTTGGTGCTCACAACTTTAGTTGTGCTCTTATAATATTGATACTTTATTAAAGACACGCTAAAGCTGTGAACTCCAACTAATTCAATCAGTCGTCCGTCGTCAGCCTTCTGTCGTCAGTATTTTCCCCCATTCGATGTTGGACGTTCAGTGTTGGATGTTCGATGTTCAAATTATTTTTCGACTTCTTCAGAATCTTCAGGAAATTCTCTCCCAGCCCGGGGATGAGCTGCTTGTCCGGAACTGGCATGGACAGATATCTGCCAAGTTCCCATGCCTGGTCATGGGCCCCGGTGTCCGAACCGAAAAGCACACGGGCAGTCCCGGCAATTTTCATTGAATCCTCGAATGGACGCGGAGTGGTGAAACTGCCGCAGAATTCCAGGAATACGTTTGGGTTTGCCAACGCCAGTTCTTCAGCCTCGATCCGCCCGCGCGTACCGCCGCCGGAATGGCCCAGCAGGAAATTTGCGTTTGGATGCTTTTTCACCACGCCTTTGAGCATGGCAGGAGAATTGTACGAGTCGTCCCAAGTATGTAACAGTATGGGCAGATGATA
>JBAZRS010000331.1:2034-2889 GCA_041662825.1 Victivallales bacterium
GTATTTCCATACCACATCATAGCCTGGGTCTGTAACCGGAACTTTCCAATATCCCGCCAGAATTTTGAACCCGATGTAAAATCCGCGCCTGAAAAAATTATCCAGTTCAGCTGTCAGACCTTTTCTGTAAAGCGGATTGAATGACAGATAGCCGGCGAAACGATCCAGATGCTTCAACAGATGTTTTTCAGCGAATCGGTTGCCTTCCACGGCTTCGCCGAAAAGAGCGGTCTCCGCGGAAATCACGGTTTTTTCAACACCAAGGCGCTTCATCTGGTCGATCATGATTTTAATGTATTCCTCAAAATCAATGTCCCGGATATACCATCCGCGGTGAGTCGGACCGGTGTGCCCGTGGGCGTCAATTACCCTGATCCCTTTCAGCGGCAGACCGTTCCTGCAGGTTTTCCAGAGAGGCTTCTCGGCAAGTATTTTCGGTTCAGCACTGAGTTTTTTCCTGAGCGGCTTGAGTTTAAGCAGTCTTTCAATGTTGCCGTGCGCAATCAGTTCGCGCTGTTCTTGAGTAATCTGATAATGTGCCAAGGCGGCAATGGATGCGCCATAATGTGATTTATACCCGATTCCGAAAAGCAGACGTTCAGCACCAAAACCGTCGATTATGAGATTTACAGTATCCCGCATGTGGATCCAGGAAATATCCACGTAGATGTTTTTCTGACGCCACATTGCATCAATAAGACTTCCAAATCCCGGCCACATCTTTTGTGTAAAAACAAATGACATCTTTGGAAATTTCTCCGCCAGCATGACAAAATCACGGATGTCACTTTCAGCTCCGAAAGTTGCGCAGTCACAGAAGACTGCTGGTTCCCACTGCGCCAGTTCTGAAAAAAT
>JBAZRS010000331.1:2899-6379 GCA_041662825.1 Victivallales bacterium
AAAATCCGTTCCAGAAGCAGTATCGGGAATCTTGAGACAGAAGGGTAAATGCGCAGGGCCCTGATTTTTCCGGAACTTAAGTTTTCCTTCAGAAAGGACAAAGCACCTTTTTCGTAATAACATGATGGAGAAATGACAAATGCCGGAATCAGCCGGTCAGGATATCCAGATGCTGCAATCTCCTTGAGCAGACGGCGGTTTCCCCAGGTAGGATTCAAGTCCCTGGCCTCAACATGCGCGACCAGAGATCGGTCTATGCCAAGATAATCAAGATGTTTTACCAGTGATTCGGCGGAAGTAAACGGGGCTTCCTCATAGGCGCCGTCCCCAATCATCGCATTGACGTTGAATAGTGAAGTAATGCTCATAGTATTTTCTCATTTTTATAATTATCGTCCCATCAAACCGTCTAATTCTTTATCCCACAGGGATAATGTAATAAAGCCTGTGGTTTTAACCACAGGTAAATCATACACACAAAATCCGTCTTGAAGAGACGGGGTAATCAAACATTACATACTCCGTCCCTACAGGACGGAATAAACTCAATTACAGAACCTATGGTTAAAACCATAGGCTATATTACCATACGCTTTCAGCGTTTAAGAGATAATCACAGGCAAGATGCCTGTGCTGTATTTTTGAACTCCAGGACAAACTAAAGTTTGAACTCCAACTAAATGCAATTCGCAATCAACACCTGACACCTGACACCTGACACCTGACACCTGACACCTGACACCTGATTACCGATTACCCGACAGATATTCCATTGTTTTCACCAAGGTTTCCGGACACGGCAGCAACGGCATATATTCAAGTCCGAAATAACCTTTATATCCGGCCTTTCCAATTTTGTCCAGGAGAAACGGATAATTAGTTTCCCCGTTGAACAATTCATGGCGTCCAGGGATGCCGGCGGAATGAAAATGTCCGATCCATTCAATATTCTGTTCAACGAACACAGTCAGATTTCCGGTCATGATCCCCATGTGGTAGACATCATAGAGCATCCGGACATTGTCAAGTCCGATTTCCTTGACAATCGCCACACCTTCCTGCGGGGAGCCGAGGAAATATCCGGGATGATCGACTTCCGTATTCAAAACCTCGAGATTCAGACGGAACCCCTTTTTTGCAACATTTTGTCCGGCTTCTCGCAGCGCATGTATCAGGGAAATGCGCTGTTCCTGATAGTTTCTGCCGCCGACAGACTGACCACTGGTGACAATTCCCTGTTTGCATCCGGCGGCAAGAGCATTGTCTGAATAACGGTCCACCTGTTCAATGAAGCGCTGGAGATTTTCCTTTCGAATAGGCGCCACGTCATCATTGGTGGCGAAATTCATTACTATGCTGACCAGTTCCACCCCGCATTGTTTTCCGGCATCGCCCATTTTCCTAAGGGCTTCAGAATCGCCGCCACCCCAAGTCTCGATGTATTTGCATCCGCACTTGGCAATCTTCTCCACCCTCTGCTCAAACGGGAGATCCTTGAAAAACAAATCAATCAACGCGTCAACTTTAATCATCTTCTTCGTTCCTTTCAGAAAAGTTTTTTGAGTTCATCTGTGATTTTCGCAGCCGTAGTTGATGCCCAGGCGGAATCACATGACGGTGAAATTCCGATTGTCGCAAGCCTCAGCATGATGTCTTTTGTCTTCATGCACATCTCCGTAGAATATGCAGGAAGTTTAGAGACGTGCTGGCATTTGAACGGGCAGCCCTCTTCCGTAGGGGTTTTCTGTTCCAGTATCTGCTCCCAGTTCCAGTAGACGTGCCAGTCCCTGACACCTTTTGTGTCTCCGGCAGCGAGTCCGCCAAGCCCTATTTTTGCGTTAATCGCCTTCACGGCCTGTTCGCTTTTCTCGAACAATATCCCGAGGGCGTAGCCGCAGGTGCCGTTTTCATCGTTGCATTCGACAAACTTTGCACATGACGGCAGTTTTATTTCCGACCTAAGCTGCTTCCAAGCAGTTCTGGTGCGCTCGTTTATCCAGTCGAGTTTTTTCAGCTGCGCTATGCCGACAGCCGCACAGAGTTCCGGCATCCTGTAGTTCTCGCCGCAGAAGAGTTCGCCCTTCTTGCGTTCTTTTGCATACCTGTCGGGCCTCCAGCAGGCGGCAGCGTCATGCCAACTCTGGGCTTTTGTGTACAGCCATTCATCGTCGGTGAGGACGAGTCCGCCCTCGCCTGTCCCGATTACCTTATAGGCGTCAAGGCTTATGCATCCGACATCTCCGAGAGTTCCAAGATATTTGCCCTTGTATTTTCCGCCAAAAGCCTGCGCCGTGTCTTCAATAACCTTAAGATTGTGTTTTGCGGCAATCTTGCATATCTCATCCATTTTCGATGGGAGTCCGAGCATGTGTACGGGAAGAATAGCCTTTGTCTTCCTGGTAATGTTCTTTTCCACAGCCACCGGATCCAGCGTCAAGGTTTCGTCTATGTCGGTTATGACCGGGATTCCTTTAGCAACGACAACGGCGGAAGCGCTTGCAAAAAACGTGTATGCGGGTACAATCACCTCATCGCCGGGCCCCACCCCCGAGGCCACCATTGCCGCAACCAGTGCGCTTGTACCGGAATTTACGGCCAAAGCGTATTTGGAACCGGTCTTTTCCTTTACCGCCTCTTCGAATTTCACGACCTTGCTTCTAGGATTGTAGTATCTGAAGAAATTTCCGGCATCCGGCGGATTGGCCTCGGCATCCAATAGTTTGCGGATTTTCGCCTGCGTTTCCGCGCTCACATTGAAAACGTCAACACATTCCATCAGTTCATCAGTCGAGTACTTTACATACGGCATGATTCGCCTCCATTATTTGTTTATTTCTGCTAGCTGATTCTTTTCATAATAGTTATTTTACACATTAATTAATTTTTACAAATGGCAATATTTGCAGATATCTTGTATATTCCTGCAATATGAAACCGCTTATAAACATCAATCACCGATTCAATTTCCAGAACATGGAAAAGGTCTGCCCGCGGGTGGCTTCATTCCACAGCTATCCCAAGAATTCCAGGCTGATGAGCAATAAAATCACCGCCTCGGGCTGGGCAATTGAATATCACTCAAAATATGCCGGGAAGCTTTGCCTGAAATCGCCAGGCAATTCCATAGGACGGGAAAAACAGACCGTGCATCTCTACGCGCCCGGCAGCGTTTATTGGGAGGACACCCGTGACGCCGACTGTCCAATACAGGAAACATATCTTTACTTTACGGGGGCCGAGGTCTGTGGTCTGAGTTCATTGGTCTCGCAGGAATTCAGGTTCGCCAGTTTCCGTGATCCCGAGAACATCGTCGGCAATCTTTTCATGACAGCGGCAACGAATTGCTCAAAACAGGACGAAGAGTTCTTCTGGATTATACAAAGCCAATTCGCGGGAATCATACATCACCTTCTGCACAGCAAACGCAACAATGGATTCGACTATATTATTTCATCCGGCCCGGTTCCAGAATCAAATTCG
>JBAZRS010000332.1:0-6378 GCA_041662825.1 Victivallales bacterium
GTTCAACGACACGCTCCTCAACACCAGGACCGGCGAGAAAGTGCGCGTAAAAAGATTGCTCAGGCTCTACGCTAAAAATGTCGAGTCGGTGGACGAGGTCGGCCCCGGCGACATAATAGGTTTAATCGGGCCGTCAGACACTTTCACAGGCGACACACTCTGCGCAGTGAACCGTCCGGTCCTCCTGGAGAAGATCGTTTTCCCGGAACCTGTCATTTCAATTGCCGTCGAACCTAAATCCACCAAGGACAAGGACAGGCTCAACACGACACTCGACCTCCTGTGCAGGGAGGATCCCACCCTCACTGTCAAGAAAAACGACGCCACCGGACAAAACCTTATTTCGGGGATGGGGGAGCTTCACCTTGAAATAAACTGCCACCGCATTAAAAATGATTTCCATATCGAAGCCAGGTTCGGAAGACCTCAGGTCGCATTCAGGGAGACCCTGAAATCCGAAACCGAAATAACCGGGATATTCAACAGGACGATCGGGGAAAGGGAATTCTATGCCGAAGTGAAGATCAGACTCGTCCCCGTGCCGCGTCTCGAGAAGGGAATCGAGGTCCTGAACGAAATAAAGAACAGGAACTCGATTCCGAACAGCTGGATCGCGTCATCGCTGGAGACATTGAACAACGGACTCAGAACCGGCGGCAACTGGGGCTATCCCCTGATTTACATAAGAGGCTCAATCCTGGAAATAAACGGACTTCCTGACAAGACCATTGACAGTTCCGTGGCAGGCGCGGTACTCGACGGACTTCAGCAGGCGATCCGGAAAACCGGCACCACCCTTCTCGAACCGGTTGTGAAAGTGGACATTCTCTCCCCGGAGGCCAATATCGGGGAAATCAACGGCTATCTGCAGGCGAGACGGGCGGTAATCCACAGGATAGAATCCCTGCCCGACATCAAGCACCTCTCCGCGGAAGTCCCGCTTTCGGAAATGTTCGGTTTCAGCAAGGCCCTCCCGAAACTCTCGGGCGGCCGCGCCGCATTCAGCATGGAACCCTGCGGCTATCAGGAGATTTCGGCGCAGGACCTTGACAGGATGATAACCGCCCAAAGCTCCGGAATCTGACACCTGCCTGCCCGCCGTAGCTCTCCTGGCGAAGGAGGGACAACTCATACCTCACATCCTATCTCCAAATAATTGAAATTTGAACTTCGAAGATTCATAAGCTAGATTACAGGCAAGCAAGTATGATGAACCTCATTGGGATGCCGTAGCATACAGGATTGCCCCGGCCCGATAACGAAGAAGGGAAAAATGAATACGGTTATAAAAGATAAAATGGTTTTGACCGTAAAAAGAATTGACTGGAATCTTCTTGTGATGGAGATGCTTGAAGGGATGCTCCTTACCGAGAAGGAACTCGCGAAACGCTGCAAAGTAAGCCAGCAGTGTGTTTCGACTTGGAAAATCAGGACAAGAAAACCCGGGCCTTATGCAAAAAGAAAACTTGCTGAAATTGCCAGGGAGGTGAAACTTGATCTCAACAGGTACGAAACCGACACCACCAAGGACGCAATAGTAAAATTCCTTGAAAACAATCATACCCACGAGCTTGCAGAAATGTTTGATCTTTACCGGAAAATATCGTGCGAAGATAAAATAAAACTCCTGAAATATGCGAACACTCTGGCAAAAAAGGCTCAAAACAAGGATTAAAAATATTCATTCCGCCATTTTCTGCGCAAAGCTCATGAGCTTCCTTCTCCCGTCATCGTCCATTTTCGAGAAATGCTCCATTATCCTGACAAACTCGCAGTTCTGGCTCTTCTCCACATAATCTATGACTGCATCAAAGTCAGAATTGGACATGCCCGCCTTTAACCCGTCTGCCGATTTTCTGTTTTCAGTCTTCATGACTACACCCCAGTTTTATATTATTTACAGTCAATCAATGTGGAAAACTGGATTTCTTTTAATGCTCGGTTATTTCACAAGCGTCCGTTTTTCCTGTTTTATTTACTCCTTACTTTTTGTTGAATTCCTTTTGTCTAAAATATTACAAACACGGCTTCCCGTCAAACTAAACACATGTAGGAGAAAACTGAAACGCATGTAGGTGAAGGACTACACGGGAGGACGGACGACAGACGACGGACGACGGACGACGGACGACGGACGACGGACGGCAGACGGCAGACGGCAGACGGCAGACGGCAGACGGCAGACGGCAGACGGCAGACGGCAGATTACGGATTACGGATTACCGGCGGCCGCCTACCGGCCTCAGCATTCCTCACCTATTCCGTGTGCAAGCGCATAGCGAATCAGCTCTGCATCATTGTTCACCAGCAGTTTTTCCTGGATCCGGGTGCGGTAGGTGCTCACGGTCTTGGGGCTCAGTGAAAATTCGTCTGCTATTTCCTTGATCGAGCGCCCCAGCACCATTCGATGCAGGACGGAATACTCCCGGTCCGACAGAGTTTCATGCGGCATTCGGTCCGTCGTGGCGATTTCCCCGGCAAGCCGCTCCGCCAGCGCAGCGCTAACATACCTGCCGCCCGCCCGGACTTTGGTGACCGCTTTCACCAGCTCCTCTGGAACGGTCTGCTTGTTGAGATAGCCGCTTGCACCGGCTTTCAGCACCCGTACCGCCAATTGCTCCTCCGGCGCACTGCTCAGGATCAGAACCGGCAGTTCGGGATACTGCCGCCGCACCTCGTAAAGCACCTCCAGGCCGCTGCGCCCCGGCATGAAAATGTCCAACACCAGCACGTCCCAGCGCTGCCGTGACAGACAGTCCAGTGTTTCCGGGGTAGTGGACGCCTCACCGAATTCCGCATCCGGAAACGCCTCGGAAAGAAGCTGAATCAGCCCCTTCCGCAAGATTGCATGGTCGTCTGCAAGCAGGATCTTCATATTTCCCCCTGTGAGATTTTCGTTTTGTAAATTAGACGGCTGAAAGCCGCAGCTTTAATAATTTGAACATCGAACATTCGAATGACGAATTACGAAGTGAAGATAATCTGAACGTATAGTGAAATGGATTTTTGATTTACGAGCGCGACAACGCTCCGTGGAGTGCGGGAACTTGTTACCGCCTTGTTCGCGAAATTCATTTCGCGAGATTACCTTCCCATGGGACGGAATAAATTCCGTCATTAAAGGCGGCAATAAATTGCCGCACTCCAAGTGCGAATCTCGCAATTCGCAGAAGATAAAGCTTAAAAACAAATGCTGAATTTTCATAAACTTTGAAATTCCTATACCTTAAATGAGGCACCTCAAGCACTGCCGTCATTATTTTTTAAGCGTCATGGCCGACATGCAGGAAATACGCCGACTTTGCATTTCGGTAACGCTGCCACTGTACGGCGTTATGGAGTCCCGCCTTCAGGCGGAACCTTTGAAATCCCTGTACCTTCGCTTACCTTTCATCTCATGAATACCAAGACTACGGCTTCGGCGAAAGCGAGATCCCCTTGTCATCGGTGATATAGGCCGAGAACGCGCTGCCTCCGCTGCCACCCTGCAGTTTCACAAGAAGGACGTTGACTCCCTTTTTCAGTTTCAGGACACCCCAGTGGACAGCATACCAGGTTGTGAAATCCGCACCGCAGTCGGCCTTGACTTCCGGCTTTATATTTGTCACAATCGGTTCACCGTTGAGAAAGGCCTTCCCCCACCAGTCCACCGCCATAAAGAACAGGGCTGTCCTGTCTTCACCGCTATTTATGAATGTGACCGCGTAATTGAAGTCGGAATTTGAAGACCTTGTCCGGACTGGCATGTCCACTCCGAGATCCCCGATTTTGCCGACAATGCTGCTTGAGTACAATGTCCAGCGGCGTTCGCTTCCGTCAGCATCCTTGTAAGTTGCCGACAGGTCAGTCTTCTCTTCTGGAGGATACTTCTGCTCCATTCCCTTTTTCACGAATGCGCCTTCCCGTCCGCGTCCTGACATGTCGGCACCCCAGTAACTGGCGAAAGGACCTACGGTGGACCATACCATGTCCGGCATGGGCTTCAGTACGGGAAGAATCTTCAGTCCGTAGACACCGAACGAACCGTCACGGTGAATGACCAGACGGTTCTTACCCTGCTTCAACGACACCCTCGGAAACGCCGTTGTTTCCGGCATTCCCGGCTGAACAGTGATGCATGGCGCGGCAAGACTGACACCGTTCACGGAGGCAGTTGCGACACCCGCAGCTTCCGATACATGTCCCAGATGGAATATGTAATCTCCATCCGCGGGAATGTCCAGATCGAATTCCATTGTCCCGCTCTTAGACTTCAGGACTTCAAAGCCGTCCCATTCGGAATTGTAAGTGGAGGAGGAGACCTTTTCAGGCATCGTTCCGACCGCAATCTTCAGCAACCCGTCGGCGGAGATTACGGTCTCCTCAGTTTCCCAGTGTCCGCCTTTCTTCGGGGAAAGAAGACCCGGGAATTTCGTGATCACCTGGCCATCGGGCATTGCCGAAATCTTCTCGTAGACCAGCATCATCGGCGCCATAGACAGAGCCGTCCTGCTGCGCCAGACATGGCCTGCACGGTAAGCCGCCCAGGCCTGATCGAGATTCTTCAGATAGGCGGTGCGGACCTTTTCGCTGACGTCGTCTTTGCGAATTCCGCAGGTTATCGATTCCGCCACCTGCTGCGCAAATGCGAGGCGCTCATGAAGCTCATTCATGTTCTTCTCCGGGACAATCGCCTTCACATCGGAAATCTTTGCGTCTTTCCCGGTCTTGAATGAACGAAGGGCGAAAGGTTCAAGCGTCAGGTTCAGACAGCCTTTTTCCAAGGATGTCTTTTTCCCGTTTACTGTTGATGTGACGCTTGATGCGCCTGTCAATGTTATTTTCACATCAATGGGAAACCGCTCGCGGTTCACAACGTAAAAGTAAAGGCCGTCGTCCATGTTCTTCTTCCATACAGCGACAGGGTCGCGTGCGAATTCGACGCTTTCAAACGGGACTGCTGGAATCGATTCGAATTCCGAGAACCATTCGCTCCACAGGTCGGGATCTCCGAACATGTCGGAATTACCGCCATCGCGCAATATCGCCGAATCCTGTTCCGCGAGGACGACTGCGAACTTCTCAAGGCTGTTCCTGCCTGCCGACAGAACGGCCGAGCAGTAATACGGCATCTGGCCTTTCTTGACGCCCTTCACACCGAGCTTGTCGCATGGCCAGTATGTAGCCAGCTCGTGATAGACCATGTATGCCGCGAAGCTGCGGACCTTCCCGAAACCGGACGCCACATTTTCAGGATCGAAAAATCCGTCATATATCGCCTGTTCCGAGGAAGTTGTGTTCCTTGAACCGTAGCGCGACATCGGCATCACCGCGATGCCGTCAGTGTTCTTAAGGCGGTCCAGGTCGATTCCCATTTCAAAGAAACGGCTCTTCTTGTCTTCCGGAATCTTGTAGCACGGATCGCAGTCACCGTCGCCTTCAATTATGAAGACAAGATCCTTTCTCCCGTCCTGCATCCGGTCGCGGATCTTGAGATGATAATCCATGGTCTTGTCGCTGCGCCACTTCATCCATTTGTCCTTCACGTCCTTGGATACGAGGAAATTGAAGCGCTTCACGAAGCGGTCGGGATCGTCATTTGAAACAGGCCCGCCCCCCGTAGCTTTAGCGAAGGAGGGAACTTTAACGCCTGCCTCCTTTTCAAACTGCCTTATCGTCCAGTCGCCGTAGCCCCAGTGCATGCCGGGCATGTTGAAATCCCCCCTGAACTGCCAGGCGTCGGCGCGGACGCAGATTCCGGAAAACGCGGATGAATCGCGTAGCTTGTCGGCGAGTTCGCCCATGGCGTTCACCCAGCGGTTCTGAACGGCAGGATGAAAGGCGTTGAGATTGCAGGGGGCGTATCCGGTACCGGTCAGGGCGCCGTTGCAGCTGACCGCACGGATGTCTTCAGGATTTTTCACTTCCTTCGGAAGGGCTACCGTGCCCAAATACCACTGGTTCGGGAAAACCTCGGGCATGTAGCGCATCCCGTATTTTTCGCATATGAGCGCGAGAAGACGGGTCTCGTCGAAATCGCTGGGAAGGAAGCCGTCGAGGACGTCAGTCCTATAGAACGCCTCCTGATAACCGACGCCGAGTCCTGTTATCCCATTGAATCCGAAATAACGGACAAGCCGCGCCCAGCGGTCGAGTCCAATGAACGCCCTGACGGACTGGGGTGCTCCCGCATGGGTGAGATGGATGTTGGTCAGGAACCTCCAACTCTGCGCTTCCTCGTACCAGTGGATGGCGGAACGTCCGTTCTTCCATTCGACCTTTGTCGCGGGAAGTTCGCCGTCGAAGCGGTAGATGTTTATCTTCGATGCCGCAGCCCTGTGCCCTATCTGCTGGCTGATGATGCAGAACTGAATCTTATCGGATGCCGGCCATAGGATG
>JBAZRS010000333.1:0-6338 GCA_041662825.1 Victivallales bacterium
TCCCGTTGCTCTCCACCTTACATCGCTGTAACGCAGTTACGTTCAGATACAGACCGGAGATCGTATGTCTGGAGAGGACTTTCACCTCACTATGATGTGCGCCACACAGGCGCACGAACGCCGGCAACTTGCCGGCACTTCTTTGTATCAATCTTTATCGCGAACTTTGTCGATTCTATTTCCCCGTTGAATTTTCCCTGCTTGTTCCGTGCCATAAGCCAAAATTCTTCACCGTGAAATCCGCAATTATTTGAGCCGCTGTGTTTTTGATTACTAATCGTCTCGAAATAGAATAGAGATCCCAACGGGTTTATCCCGTTGGTGAATAAGATTGGGAGGCTAGGGCGAGCGCCACCTAGCCCCCAAATCTTATTCACCACCGACACAAGGTCGGTGGGGTCTGAACAATTATGAGACGATTAGTAATTACCCCACTGCCGCCCCATTGATGATTGGATGAAAGGATTGCTTGATGGTTGCGTTTCAGAGACATAAGAATAAAACAATCCTGTAAAAAAAATCCAAAATGCCTTTTTCAATTATTGAATACAGGACATCCATTTTAAATTTTCTTTGAACTCAAACCCAATCATCCACTCATCCAACAATCCATCCATCCGTCATCCTGTGGGATGACTGTGTAATTACCCCACTCTCTTCACAATCATGTCAAGAGGGCGTTTTGAGGGACCGTCCGAAGCCTGCTTGGCGGCATAGCCCACCGGCACAACAGCCATGAACTCGCCTTTTTCATCAAGCAGATCGAGAACTTCGTCCTTGATCAGGAAAAGGATTCCGAGCCAGACGGTTGAAAGTCCCAGCGAAGTGGCCGCAATAAGCATATTCTCCACGGCCGCCGCCGAACTCTGTATCTCCATAGTCCTGAAAAAATCATGGGCGATCTCCTTGTCAACCTTGAAAAGCTCAGTACCGTGCCTGATAAGTTCGCCCGTGTTGACCACCGCGATTATCACCGGGGCGCAGGCCATGCTTCTCGACGCCATCCGCAGCAGCGTTGAAGACGGGCGCGGGAATTTTGCCGCCCTCTCCGAGACAAGATTCGCCAGTTCCTCCTTCTTTTTCCCGCGAACGACTATGAATCTCCAGGACTGGTTGTTGTGTGCGGAAGGCGCCTGATTTGCGGCAGCGAGGATCTTTATGATGTCCTCGTCCAGGACTTCCCTGTCAGAATACATCCTGACGCTCCGCCTGGCCATGATGTCTGTAAGAGTCTGATTGATCTTTTCATTATCCATATTTTTATTCCCCTTTGACTTGTTGTCTTTGCGCCTATGTGAGATATGAGTTTCAAGTTTTAAATTAGGCGGCCAAGGACCGCAACTTTAATAATCTGAACACCGAACATTGAACATCGAACTTCCAACTTCGAATGAATTCAGTTTAAATTCGATGTTCAGTGTTGAATGTTGGATGTTCATCACTTTGAAATTCCTATACGTTAAATTAAGCGGCCGGAGCGGTCGCAACTCTAGTCATCAGTAATCAGTGTTCAGTTATCAGCAAGAAAATCCATTGACTTGATCACTGGTGACTCTCCTGAAACTGCCGTTGGAGTTCACAGCTTTAGCGTGTTCTTTTCTTGGCAGTTTCATTAAGATAAAACTGCGGCTACCGCAGTAAACCGCTGATTACTGGTTACTTTGAAATTCCTTAACCTGGACTTAAGATATTTTGACAGGATTACAGGATTTTCCATGATATTTAATTCTGTTATTTCCGTTATTCTTACATTAACTTTCCCTCTATCCCGGAGGGATAAGGTAATATAGCCTGTGGTTTCAACCACAGGCAGGTCATACCCCCTCATCCGTCTTGAAGAGACGGAGTTGTTTTTAAGGAGCAAACCCAAAAGCATGGATACACTTCGTCCCTTCAGGACGCAATCATCATGATCATAGTCCCTATGGTTGAAACCATAGGCTATATTACTGCACGCCTTCAGCGTTAAATTTAACATAAACATTTTATCCAAGACTAAAATATAATTTTCTATACGATCAAGTTATAAAACTCCCTAACTCTAGAACTTTAGAACTCCAGAACTTTCGCACTTTCGAACTCTAAAACTTTCGAACTTCCCACTCTATCTTCACCGGTGTTACCCTGCATCCTTCTTTTTCGAGCATGGAAACAAGCCCTTCTGCCCCGATGAGATGACCGGCGCCCACGGCGATAAAAACATTATTTCTCCTGATTTCCGGCAAAACTCTTTCAAGGAAGAGTTTGTTTCTCCCGATAAGCAGGATATTGATGAACTTTTCCTTTAATTCGGGTGAATAACATGAATTTTTTGAAAAAAAATCCTCAGCCATGCCGTTAAGGTCCTGCGCAATGTATTTGTCCATCAGGGAATTGAGCAGTTTATAGTCGTTTTCAGCTTCTTCAAGAGCTTCCTCCAACAGCTGTATCTGCTCCGCTTCAGTAAACTTGTCGAGAGCTGCAATCTGCTCCGCAGGACTTTCAATACCCGCAGTTTTGCACCCTGCAATCTTCGCTTTCTCATAAAGAAGAATGTCAACGGGTATTGCGTCAGTCGATTTCCTCGGCCAGGCGACAAGAAGCGATGCCGCCCATATTTTCTGCCTGTCGAGTTGAGACTGCGACATTGGCGGAAGCATCTTGTCGGTTGCGGCTTTAAGCCTGTCAAAACGCTGCTTTCCTATTTTATGCTCGAGGTTTTCAGTTTCCTGAAGCAGCATGCCCCTCATGACTTCCAGCTGGTTTTTCTCGTCCGGTTCAATTTCTGACAAGAATATCGCGCTTTCGGCAATGGCGGTTTTCACAGATCCGGGCAGCTTTTCAAATACTGGGTTTGGGGCGTGCATTGTGCCGAAGAGCCACGAGGTTTTGCCGCCGCATTCGATCTTCAAGAAAATCGAAGCGGCATTGACAGCGGCTTTCCTTTCATCGCAGCTTAACCCGAAGAATGATAACATTATTATAAAGATTCCAATTTTTTTTAAAACACAGCGCATATGAAAAATTCCAAGTGCCAATTCCCAAAATCCAAAAGAGTTTCAAATTTCAAATAAGGGAAGAGAAGAACATGCCTTGCGGCATTTACTACTTACGAATTCAGGGGATTTGAATTTGTTGGTAGTTAAGCCCGCAAGGGCTGTTTTTTATTCTTACTAATCGTCTCGAAATAGAATAGAGACCCCAACGGGTTTATCCCGTTGGTGAATAAGATTGGGAGGCTAGGTGGCGCTCGCCCTAGCCTCCCAATCTTATTCACCAACGACACAAGGTCGGTGGGGTCTAAACAATTATGAGACGATTAGCAACTATCTTCTGGATTTTGAAATTGATACTTATCCAACCCCAATCATCAGTCACCCCGTCATCCAGTCATCCAATCTTCAAGGAGTTGTAATAAAACTGATAAGCGGTAAGATTTCAACATAACATGATATAGTTTTTCCCGCAGGAAAAAACTAAAGACTTTAAGCTTTAAGAAAGCTTGTTTTTCAGGAGTTCCGGATTAAAGTAAATGTTTTTCATTTTAAGTTAGGGACAACTATTTTTACAAGGTGAAAACAGATGGATGCCGGCAAGAAAAATTATCGGGAGATTCTAGAGTTCCAGGACAAGTATGTCATGCACACATATTCACCCGAGATGCTTCTCATAAGGGGCAAGGGATCCTATGTCTGGGACAGCGAGGACAGGAAGCACCTCGATTTCAGCGCCGGCATAAGCGTCTGCAACCTCGGCCACTGCCATCCCTCCGTGACGAAGGCGGTTTGCGAACAGGCCGGAAAACTTGTCCATGTCTCCAACCTTTTCATGAACGAAAATCAGCCCCTCCTCGCCAAGAAGCTTGTGGAAAAGGGGTTCGACGGCTTCGTTTTTTTCGCCAACAGCGGCGCCGAAGCCAACGAGGGGATGATCAAACTCGCCAGGAAATGGGGCTCCGACAAGGGGTGCTACGAGATAATAGTAATGGAAGAGTCGTTCCACGGAAGGACCCTTGCGACTCTCGCAGCCACGGGAAGAAGCAAATACCGGGCCGGATTCTCCCCGGACATGCCTGGATTCGTGCACGTGCCTTTCAACGACCTTGGCGCAATAGAGAAGAAGATCAGTGATAAAACATGCGCCGTCCTGCTTGAACCAGTACAGGGCGAAGGCGGGATAATTCCGGCTGGAAAAGAATTCATCGAGGGCGTGAGAAAGCTCTGCGACAAGCACGGAATCCTCCTCATGTTCGACGAGGTGCAGTGCGGAATGGGCCGGACCGGGACTTTTTACGCCTGGCAGGGATACGGTGTCAAGCCCGACGCGCTCTCAATGGCTAAGGCGCTTGGCAACGGATTCCCCATCGGGGCGTTCATGGTCAAAAGGGAGCTCGGGAACGTCCTCGGGGCAGGCACCCACGCCAGCACTTTCGGCGGAACCCCCCTCGCATGCGCCGCCGCCATTGCCGTACTTGACACATTCGACAGCGAGAAAACACTTGAGAACTGCGCAAAACAGGGCGCCTATCTGATGGCGGAACTTGCGAAGTTCGCAAAAAAATATCCCTGCATAAAGGAAGTCCGGGGCAAAGGACTGATCATCGGAGTAGTTTTGGACAGGCCGGCTAATGACCTCAAGAAAATAGCGGGTTCGAAAGGCCTTCTTGTCCTTACCGCAGGCGAGACGGTCCTGCGGCTTCTGCCTCCCCTCAATATCAGCAGGCAGGAAGCCGACGAAGCCTTACATATACTTGATGAATCTTTAAAACAACTACAGGAATCTCAAAATGCAAAGTGATCTTCTTACAGTTGAGGAAATGACGCTTTCCGACCTTAAAGAGCTTTTCAAGCTTTCCGCAAAAATGAAGAGGGAGCGCGGCAAATGCAAGGCGAAGCCGCTTGCCGGCAAAAGCGTAGGAATGATTTTCGCGAAATCCTCCACCAGGACCAGGGTCTCTTTCGAAGTCGGGATTAGGGAACTCGGCGGTTTCTCCATTTTCCTGGACCAGAACGACCTCCAGCTGGGGAGAGGCGAAACGATCGCCGACACTGCGAAAGTCCTGAGCCGCTACCTGCACGCGGTGATCATAAGGACCTTCAGCCACGAGGATGTCATCGAGTTTGCGAAATTCGCAAACATCCCCGTGATAAACGCGCTCACAGACAAATTCCACCCGTGCCAGATACTCACGGATCTTTTCACAATCTACGAGTACAGCGAAAGGGTCGAGGGCGTCAAAATCGCATATCTGGGCGACTGCGCAAGCAATGTGGCGAATTCCCTGATTATCGCCGCGAAACGCGCGGGCATGAATCTCGTACTGTCCTCTCCCAAACAATACAGGCCGGACAAGGACATCATGCTGGATTCCAACATTGGCAAGGGAGTTGCTACCTGGGAAGAGGATCCTTTCAAGGCCGTAGAAAATGCCGACTACATCTATACGGACGTCTGGGTCAGCATGGGCTTCGAAAGCGAATCCAAGCAGAGGCTGAAGCTGCTTAAACCATACTCAGTCACAGCGGACATTGTCGACGCCGCCTCACCGAATGTCAGAATCATGCACTGCCTGCCCGCCCACCGCGGCGAGGAGATATCCGCCGAAGTCATCGACAGCCATGCGTCAATTGTTTTTGATCAGGCCGAGAACCGGCTGCATGTCCAGAAGGCGATTCTCACGATGCTCATGAAAGAAGACTGAGGCGGGCCTGCCGCGGACAAAATAATGTCGAAATACGAATATCGAAATACGAAACAATAAAACATAAAATTCGAATTATTGAATTTTAAAATTTTGTATTTTGAATTTTATTTCGGATTTCGTGCTTCGAATTTCGAATTTTTATAAAGGAACCTACTCCAATGAGAGCCAGAATTGACAAGAAAGAGAAAATCACGAAGGACAGCATAATCGACTCCTTCATGCATCATTTGACCAGGTCGCTTGCGAAACATCCGGATGTGGCGTCAAATCACGACCGGTATTTCGCACTCGCACTGACAATCCGCGACCTCCTGGTGGACAAATGGATTGAAACACGCCGGGAGTTCGACAAGAGATCGCCCAAGTGCGTCTGTTACCTCTCCCTCGAATACCTTATGGGCCGCGCCCTGGGCAACGCGATGATCAATCTTGAAGTCTATGATATTGCCAAGGAGGCGATGGGTGAACTGGGCTTTGACATTGAAAAAATAGAGGAGGAGGAGCTTGACGCCGGACTCGGAAACGGCGGTCTGGGCAGGCTTGCCGCATGTTTCCTTGACTCGATGGCGACCCTCCAGTATCCCGCCTTCGGCTACGGCATCAGGTACAATTACGGAATCTTCAGGCAGATCATCCAGGACGGGAGCCAGATGGA
>JBAZRS010000334.1:0-6335 GCA_041662825.1 Victivallales bacterium
ACAGCCGTACGCCCATATGTCGAACCTGCCTATGTCCCTGCTGCCGGGATTTGCCAGATCGGTGAATCCCTGAGTGGGGATAAGCCTGACCTTGTTTGCCGTAATTGAATAATGTTCATGTTTCTCCTGCATGTATTCACAGGAACTCATCTGGACATCCCTGACAGTTATCGAGCCGTCCGGTTCCCTCTCGGCGCTTTCGCCCTTGATGTAGAACAGTCCCGCCACACCCTCGTATTTCCCGAGGTCGAATACGCCGCTCGTCAGATTGCCCGTGGCCTTCTCACCCTTCCAGTCCAAAGACCTGGTGACAGTGCTCACAAGAATTTTCTGCTTCCCGGAAGGCTTGGTCACATATCCGTCTACGGTTACTTTGACTTTCGGATCCTCCTGCAGCTTCTTCAGTTCGGTGCTGTCAAGCTCTGCATTAGAATTGACATATCTGATGAGTTTGACGTTTCCTACTGCCTCGACATCCCTGGACGACATGTTGACAATGATTTTGTCGGCGCTCATGTAGATGTCTTTGTAGTGGAGGTAGACGTTGCCGGTTCCGATGACGTTGTTCCCGATGAATTCAAGCTTGTCGGCGTTTGTCTGCACATCGTTCTTGGTGATGCCGCCAAGAAGATCGCCGCCGCCGGCGTAAACTTGAGGAGATGAGAAGTGAAGCGCCAGAGCAAAAAGCACTGCGAAACAGACGATGGTTATTTTACCGTTTTTCAGCAATATTCTTATTCCGGGTTAATTTAAAAATCGCTAATATAAACTGTTATCTATTCAAGTCCAGTCACAGAAAGCAGATAGATATTATCGCCCCGCCTGAGTTTTACGCCGGAGGGAAATGTCGCAACACCGCCTTTTTCTGCGGTGAATGACTCTTTTCCGTCAACGCGTATTCCGCTAATCACCATCTTCACCGCCCCGGTAGTGCGGCCTGTCGCAAGAATTTCATCTCCGATCTTCATGCCGCCGGCAGTCAGGGTGACCTCCGCTATCCCGGGCCTGTGGAAATAATTTGTGATGATTCCAATCTGGGTCTTTTTCTTTTCCGCCCGGCTCCCGGAAATACCGCTCCATTCCCCGGACTTGTCGCCCAGATAATATCCGCCGTGCCAGAACCCGCGGTTGAACACGGAGCCCAGTTCCTTTTCAACCCTCTCCAGGTCCCGCGCTGAAAACTTCCCGGACGAACATGATTCCACAGCCTCCCTGTAGGCGCCGGTGACGGCGGAAACATAGTCGGCAGAACGGCCCCGCCCCTCTATCTTGAGTATCGAAACGCCGGCGTCAAGGATCTTGTCTATGATCCTTATCGTGCAGAGATCCTTCGGCGACATCACATACTTGTTGTCAACAAGCATCTCATAACCGGTCTCTTCGTCGGTAACCCGGTATTTCCGGCGGCACGACTGATAGCACTCCCCCCGGTTTGCCGAAGTGTTGTAAACCGCAAGGCTCATGTAGCATTTCCCGGATATTGAAACACAGAGCGCGCCGTGGACGAAAATCTCTATCTTCAGCAGTTCCCCTGACGGCCCCTTTATTCTTTCTTTCCTTATCGCGGAGGTGATTGCGGCTATCTGCTGCAACGTCAGTTCCCGGGCAAGGACGATTGCATCTGCGAATTTCGCAAAAAACCTGACAGCCCCGGTGTTTGAGACGTTCGCCTGCACCGAAACATGGACTGGAAGCCCGATTGAGTGCGCATACTCCATTACTGCAATGTCGCTTGCGATAATCGCTGAAATGCCTGCGGATTTCGCAGAATCGCATATCTTTTTCATTTCGGCGATGTCTGAATCATAGATCACGGTGTTAAGGGCGAGATAGCTTTTGACGTTTGCCTTACCGCAGAGTTTTGCGATTTTCGCAAGATCCCTGAGGGTGAAATTGGCGGAGGAGTGGGAGCGCATATTCAGCTTTTCGACGCCGAAATAGACGGAGTCGGCCCCCGCCCTAATCGCCGCCGAGAGGGATTCAAGAGAGCCCGCAGGCGCAGTTATTTCTGTTTTTTTGACTTGGTTAACCATAAAGCGTATACGCTGCCGTCCCATGGATTATTGGATTGCTGGATTAATTCGCCTCAGGCGAATTAATGGATTGTTGCAAATCAAAGAGATATGCAACAATCATCATATGGGAAAAATCAGAAATGCCTATTTTGAAATTTTTCTTAAAATCTAGCATCTATGGTTTTTCTTGAACTAAAACCCAATAATCCACTAATCCAAAAATCCATCTTGTCACGCCATAGCTCCTTGCGAAGGCGGATAAGCCGTCATCCTGAGGGATGACTGTGAAAATACTATTGAATGGGTTTGTTCATTTACCCTCTGGTAATCCGGGCAACTTCTCGCTTTTCGGATAGGGAGGCGGGCCAGGCTGAAACCGTATGCCCGTGAATTTCTTCTTGAAATCTATGAGCAGAGGCCGGAGAGTCTCAATCTTCACGTCGCTGACGACGTTTTCAGTGTTTGCGGCATAGGCCCTTATGAAAAAGGTGGTGCCGAAATTTTGCCGCCTATCTTCGGATTTCAGGCTGACAAGGGTTTTTTGGCTCTTCAGATCCCACAGGTCGAGATGGAGAAGCAGCGTTACGTCCAAGGTTGAGCCAGGCAGCATCAATGCACCTATGATTGTCGGATCGAGAATCCCGAAGGGGGTCATGTATTTGTCGACACTGATGACACCTCTGACAGTCAGCAGGGCGTCGGCCATGTTTTCAGAGGCGTTGCTCTTCACCGCATTCAAATCCTGGAGGGGCGCGCTCTGTTCGGGAATGAAAAAGTATTCGGAAACAGCACCTTCCTTCACGAGGCTGTCGGCATAGGAGGCGACCATGTTTTTTTCAGTGTTTTCCCATGTCCACTTCCTTTGATATTCTCCTGGCGGACCGGCGGTTTCAAGATCAAGGAGGATTCCCAGCTTGAACGGTTTCACAAGCGAGGTGCCAGCGTGTTGGATTATGCCGACATTCGCGGCGGCAAGCCTTTTTTCTGCGGCAAACTTGTCGAATGATGCGCAACCGGAAAGGAAAACAGTCAGCAAGGCGAGGCTCAGGATAATGATGAAATTTTTCATGGGGTTTTATCTTCTCGGTTTTCGACCGTGTCCCTCGTAGCCCTTGGGCGAAGTGGGATACTCGGATTTAGAATTCTGGCTGTGGCCCGCATATTTCTTCCTGAACGAGTCTGAGGCGTTTTTGAAGCGCAGTTCCAGTTTTTCACGCTCTTCCGGCGGAACCGACCCGGTTTTCTCCCATTTCCTGATTATCTTGTTGAACCGGTCCATCGTTTCGGCAATGTTCTCCTTTTTCAACTGGTCCGACATCCCGAAATTGCTTTCTATCGCCAGCGCCAGCTCTTTTATAAGATCAACGGAGACTCCTTTTTCGGGTTCAATCCCGTCAGTGACCGGGGTGCCGGCAAGCTGCTCCAGTTTTACACAGAGCTCCTTCTTGACCTTCAGGTTCTCCTGCTGTTTGACTGTGATGGAGCTGAAAAACCCCTTGTCCCTGTTCTTCAAGGCGTTCAAGACTTCGAGGAATCTCGCATCGAGTTCATCGGCTTTTTCTTTCGGAACAGGCCCGGCGGAACTCCATTTGCCCTCAAATCCGGACACGGCTTCTTCGATGTTGCCGTCCAGGGCGTTTTCCTGGATCGCAAATCCGGCAATATCCACGAGTATATTCTCCTTGACTCCGATATTCTTTTCAAATGCCGACTGCAGTTCGCGGCGGGATTCGTGGTATTTGTCTTCAGTCAGCCTCAGAAGGGATTGGAATTTGTCTTCCACTTCTTTCTCCCTGTCTCTGGGGAGGGGCCAGATGTTCTTCCATTCGTCTATCAGGTTCCTGATGATTTCGGCCACTTTTTCGCAGTCGGTCTTTAGTTCCTCGGAATTCGAGAGTCTTTCGATCTCGGCGAGAATGCTCTGTTTTTTGAGCAGATTATCATTTCTTGAGAGGTCAACCTTGTCATAGAAACTTTTCAGTGCGGTATTGAACCTTTCCCAAAGGTGCTGGTCGTCCCTTCTTCCGGCGGGTGCCGCATTTCTCCATTTCTGGCGCAGATCCGAAGCCAAGTTCAGCGACTGTCTCAGATCCGGACTGTTCAGCAGGGATTCGGCCTCCACGCAGAGGGAAATTTTGACCTTCTTGTTTTCAGTCTGGATTCTGTGGATCTCATGGTAGTGGGCTTTCCGCTTTTCGAAGAAGATGTTGCACGGCTTCCTGAAGCGCTGGAAAATTTCCTCCTCCTTTCCCTTGGGGACGTGCCCGATGCCGTTCCATTCCGACTGCAGGCTTTTCAATTTATCGGCGGTGTTTTCCCAGTCTTCCGAGTCCTGAAGGGCCTCCGCCTGTTCGCAGAGGGATGTTTTCTTCAGCAGGTGTTCGGCGCGTTTTTTGTTCTGCTCCTCGTAAAATTCCCTGCATGTCTGGTATATTTTGTCGCAGTCCGTATGGAACCTTTCCCAAAGCTCATTGGATTTCTCCTTGGGCACGCTGCCGATGCGCTTCCATTCTTCCTGCAGGGTCTTCAGGGTTTGGGAGCGGATGTGGAAACTGCTTTCCGCGAAGAGCTTCTCCGCTTTTTCGCAGAGCCCGAGCTTCATCGTGTAATTCTCCCACCTGCTCCAGTCCTCCTCTTCGAATATCTCGTTTATTTTCTTATGGTAGGAATGCAGGAGGGACTTGAAATGCTTCTGGAGCTTCTCCTTTTCAAAGTCCGTGATTTCGGAGACTTTCCATCTTGATTTGATCTCCTTCACCTTGAGCCGCACAGATTTCAAATCTTCAGCTTTCAGGCATTGCTCCATCTCCCCGCAGAGCTCCGTGAGCAGCTTCCTTTCCGTATCGAGGATGTTTGTGAACTCGGTCTTCCTGCTGATGAAATTCTCAAGCGCCTTGTCAAAGCGCTCCCTGTACTGCTCTATTCCGCGCATGTCGGAAACTACGTGCAGCCATCTTTCCTTTATTTTCTTAAGTTCCTTCTCGGCACTCTTCCATTCCGAGCCTTCGGCAAGGCCTTCGGCGATTTTGCAGAGATGTTCTATTTCGGGCAGGCGTTCATGGAGGAGTTCGACATTTTTCGAGAAAACCTGAACTACGTTCTCAAAACGCTTTTGCAGGATTTCAAGATATGCCTCGGGAATCTCGGGCAGCACCCTCCAGCCGGATTTTATTGTTTTTACACGGCCTGAGAATTCCGCAGGGTTTTGCGAGACTGAGTATTTTTCGATTTCCTCGCATAGGGCCTCCCTTTCGGCGATCCGAACCCTCCTGGTCTTGTCGTTTACAAGGCGCGTGTTAAATGCCGAATGAGCGTCGTCGAAACGTTTTTTAAGTTCCGGATGCTTCCCTTCGGGGTCAATGCCGGTCCATTTCAGTTCGGTTTCAGTGAAAAACGACTCAACATCTTTCCAGTTGGATGTCTTGGCGAGCCGTTCCGATTCAAGGCATATGTTCTCAATATTTTGAAGGACAGTATCAATCGACATTTATGTTCCAGGGTTTTATATTTAGATATTCCTTATAAACATACCAAGTGAAAAAACTATGTCAACCCCGCAATTCATGATGGTTGCCCCGCATCGGCCCTAATATCCGACAGCAAGAGCCCCATGGGCAATAGAGATCCGCGCCCCAAGAGGTAACATAACTAGAGCCTGCTCGAAAAGGGTTCAGGCACTTAGAAATTGGAATTCCCCAAACTTTGTCGCAAGCTTTGTCCGGAACTTTGTCGGTTCTCTTCTATTTCTGCGTCCTTTTTTCGACAAAGCTCCCGACAAAGGTCAACAAATCCGCCGTTTCCGGACTCCTCCTGTCGGCAAACCTTTTCAAACGGGCTCCAACTAAGCGTACGGAGGATACCCCGCGTTACCCATTTCGGAGTAACCTTATCCTGAAAAACTGATGAATTTCCAGCTTATCACCAAAAATTAAAATTTGATCGGAATGGCAATGGGGATGGCATCGATTATGCTTCATTATTTCCGGGTAAGCATGACTTTATCGGGCGCGGACAACAGAGGGGATTCTTCCATGAAAAGCATTTCTACGCTTAAAGGACGGATGCATTCGGGATTCACCCTTGTAGAGATTCTGGTGATGTTTGTCGTTATTATGATCCTGGCCGCAATTCTGCTTCCAGTCCTGTACCGGGCCAAGGACATGGCCAAATTCACCCGCTGGTTCGCTTTCAACAGGGCGTGCGCCAACGATCCGTCGCTCATAATAAACTTCAATTTCCAGGAGGGCCAGGGGAACACTCTGACCAACATCTGCGCAGGCGCCGACGTGGAGAACTACAAGGCATACGAATATGACGGGC
>JBAZRS010000335.1:0-6332 GCA_041662825.1 Victivallales bacterium
GATCCCCGAGGTGCAACCGAAAACTTTGCCATAGAGCGTGCCCATGGTGCCTAAGGCCGAGGTTAAAGCGGGATGCGCATACGGAAACGCCAGACAAAACTGTGTCAATTCAAAACTGCATTGTAATGCAAGCAGGTCATTTATGGATTCTCCAAGGAAATCAGCCATGGATTCGACTTCCCCGACATATCGGCCTCCAGAGCTTTTATACGCCCTGGAAACATATGCCTTCATAAGCCTGATGCCGGCTTCAGGTAAAGGCCGGACTTCCTTATCTGCTGACATTTTTGCCTCTCTGAGCATCTTTTTCATCTGATACTCCTCAGCAACCATAACATGAAGCCATCTTTTACATTCAGGCAGAGACAGGTCTATCTCATAAGCCTTTGTCTTATCGGTGAATTTCATTTAAGCCTCCCGACTTCACGTCCCCCGCATTTCGGGCAACAGAACTTTGATTTATTTCTTTTCTTTTTTTCAGCTATCCTGATAACGCATGTTTTGCACAGGAATCCGCATTTTTCGCACGCAATCCCGGAAACCGCCCTGCTCCGGCAGGACTTGCAGACCCTGCCTGTAGGCGGCCCCAGCAAAGCCTTTATCATTTTTCCAATTATTCCCATATTGTCCCTTTTAAAATCATCAGAAAGTCTTATTGACCCAGTTCCCGACTATGGTTCCCTCATCCCATTTGAAGAAGCTGTTGATGGTATTGCCGACCAGGTTTCCGTCCCTTTTTCCTGTTTTATTTGAGCTTAAAGCCTTGTCAAGACGCACAGGGATTTCTCTGCCGGCCATTTTCAGCAAAAACAAAGCTCCCTGTAAATATCCACGGGCGCAAGCCGCATTACTGCGTCTGCATTTGGCTTTCTTTTTACGGCTTAGAAGGATAATGCCGGTGATATTGTCAGAGCACCATTTGTATGGTTTGGAATATGGCGCATCTCTCAAAGAATCGACTATCCGCACAGCCTTGGAATTGGCACCGGAAATAACGATCCAGTGCCCCCATTCCACAAGCGCCAAAGCCGGATGACCGGAAGCGATATGCCCGATGAGGCTGCTCCTGAAATCCCTGTCGGATACCGTAAGCATGCGCATCTCGAAGCCGTCTTCGTTGAGTACGGCGAACATGTCCGGCGGATATGTGCCCTGAGAATCGGAATATTTGTATTTCCCCATCCCGGCTTTGATTTTGTCGAAAAACTTCTCAAGATTGTCTCTGCCCGGCAGGCACGGCAGGAAACCGTGGTCAACTCCGAGCCTAACCCTGAGATTCCTGTCTCCGAGCCGGTAATAGTTGTAAACGGCCCTCACGGCGCAATACCCGCATGACACGCCATCATACTGGGGCACAGGTTTCATATTCAAAACGTCAACAATTTTTTTTCTTTTCAATTTTCAAACTCCTTTTCGTAATAATCATTTTCTTTCCTGTGGCAATAGCCAGCATCTTTAATCCAGCCAGATAATTCCTGGTGTAATCTCTGGCTCTGGGTTTCCGTGGGATCCCGTGACCGGTAATCATGATCGCGCAGTTGAATGATCTTTGAAATGTTTCAATGGGCTTCCAGAATGGTTTCTTCTTCGGATACCGCGAGTCCACAATGCAGATTATGTCATCATCAATACCGGAGACAACGACCCAGTGTGATAGTCCCTCTACAACGACAAGTGAAGGATATCCCATGTCAAGGAGTATAGGTATCATTCCTACGAATTCTTCAAAATCGGCTGTAGTTTCATAATCAAAGCCGTCCTCCCAAAGAACCTCGCAGACACTGGCTGCCCATGTCCCAGTGCCTTTAAGGCAATCAGAAATCGCATCCTTGAGAGGAAATTGGAATTTTGGAACTACGAGCCGATCAGCCCCTAACCTTTCTCTGAAGTTTTGTACGGGAACTTTTAAATACCTGTAGATTGCAGAGCATGCACATATTCCGCAAATAGGCTCTCCGCCCTGATAAACAGGCATTATATTGAGACAGGGGTTCGTTTCCTCCTCACTTTTATCGGGTTTCCGTTCTGCCGTAGCCTTTTTAGACATGACTGCCACTCATTTCGCTATTACGCTTTTTCCGCCTTGACATCAATTGTCTTTTCGTCCATCGCCTTCCACTTCTTGTATTTCTGGACTTCGCTGTCAATCATCTTGAGACACAACACCATCACCGCAACATCATCAATCTGCCCCAGCAGCGGAATCGCGTCAGGAATAAGGTCAAACGGATTCAGCACATACAATAGGGCAAAAGCGATGGCCGCTATGACCCACCACGGGATATCCCTGTACCTGCCATTCCAGTAGTCCTTCAACAACATATAGAACAGCTTGACATCCTCAAAAAACTTATCCAGCAAACCGGTGAACTTGCCCATTATGTCATCCTCCTTACCAAGCACCTTTTTCACATCGTCTTCATTTATCTTACCGGCCCCGCCCCGAATGAAACCTTCGTTTATCTGTTTAAGTTTCTTTTTCATACTCATTTGCTTCTTTTTTTTTAATGGTATTTTATTTAAGACGGCAGAATAAATTCAATTCTCTTGACAAAATCCGTAAGAGACATGTAATCCGCACCTTCCGGCAAAGAATCCTCCTCTACAGGTTCATATCCTTTAAATTTTATCTGCTTTTCAATTATCTGTTCTTTTACCAACATTTTCACTTCTCTCTCCGCCTTCCCAATAGATAATGATGACGATGCCCCGCGTATCATTTCAGTACGAATTTTCTGAATATCCTCCACTATAGTTGCAGGCTTCTTCACGTCGGGATTTATCATCTTCCATTCACACTCATAGAATCCGAACGGTTTTCCCATAATATTCCCAGCTTTTTGCCATATGCTCCTTTCAGGACTTAACATCACTTCCGGCATCCATTCTTCATTATCCTCTTTAATATCAGAAGTGATTTTTACAGGCGGCAGGACATATTTGACATACTTACCATCCAAAAGCACCCGAACTTCGTTCAATTCAAATCCTACATATATTGTCTTATTTATTTTTACAGATGTTATGATTCTGTAGACATCAGAATCAATTTTCTTTTCATTATCCCATAGCCTGTCAAAGCGCATCAGATTGCCGTTCTCCTTCAGGCAGTCAATGTGAACGACTTCGGAAAGCTGCAGCTTCAGAAGGCTTAATAAAAAGACACGTTCGCTGTCAATAACTTTTATGCCTCGCCTTTTCAGTTCCTCGACATGTAGGTCTTTTTGCCTTAAGCTCTCCTTATTTGAATCAAGGAGCCTGTCTTTTTCACTGATGACCTTATCTTTTCCATTGATCTCATCTGCCTTGGCTTCTAACTTTTCAATTAAATAAATATTTTCCTGTCTCAATTTCTGCAATTCCTTCGGCTCTTTTGGCTCCGTGTCTACCGACCCCCTAAATACAATTTTACACGCAAATGCAAAGAGCACCGCCACAGGAAGGAGAATCAGAAGCGCCCATAGTTTCATTGCAGGATATAAAAGCAGGGAGAGAAGTTCCAAAATAACTATCACCAGGATTGTCCTTGAAAAATCAAACGGAAAATCTATCACTTTCTTAATGGCGCAGTCCCAGATGATTTTCTTAATCCAGCCCATTTTCAATCTCCTTGTATTATTTTCTACTGCTTATTAAGGAGCCATCTCTGATTCGTTCCGAACCAGTTATCCCATAATTGCAAATATTTCCCGCCGTCCAGCTCCAGATCAAGGCAGCGCCTTGAAGACCTGTTCTGGATGGAAAAGCTACCATCACCGTACAATATGGGCCGCCAAGCCTGTGTTTCAGAGCAGTCACAGGGTTCCTGTTCTACTATCCCGGCTCCGTTATGCACCTCTCCCGGATTGATTCCAAGCCTTTTCCCAGTATTGACATTCTGAATCCATCCAGCAAGGGAATAGGCCTCAGCAAAGCGGTTCCCTGCCCCTGCCCGTACTTGATTTCGTCTAGAGTTTTATTGTTCATCAAATTCGAGATACATGTGAAATTTCCGCTGGACGCAGATGAAAAGAATTCATCATAATTCCTGCGCCGGGCAACGACTCTTTCGAAAAATCTCATTACGATGCCGTGTATCTCGCCCCAAGGCATATTCTCTCCGTGGCCACCTTCAGGATAAAGCAGATAAAATTTCTTGCAGCCCGGCCCGGAAAGATCGTGCCAGTTCTCCCTTACACCCCCATTGTATCCCGGGGCATAGGGATACCAGCTGTCGAATACCCTTCTTGTTTCACATTCGCCAAACATGTCGCGGCCGCCGGATATGAAAAGAAGATCCGGTTCATGGAGCGGATGCATATCCCCCTTCAAAATGTCGCCCCTGCTGATCATATCTTCCCCATATGTGCATTTTACTATTTTGCCCCATGCTCTTCCTCCTATGAACCCAATGCCCGGTATTCGTCCCGGAATGCTGTTCTTCATAGCTATCCGCGGGGATGCCGGAGTGATGGTCAAAACTGCCCCAGACACCCTTCCGTCCCTCTGGGCAAGCAGTTGGGCGGCCATTCCCGCCATCGAAGGTCCGAAAAGCATATATGGTCCGGGATAATTCTCGGATGCAAATGCAAGGCCCGCCTCCATGTCCCAGGATTCCGGAAGGCCAAAAGTTGGGACGCCTCGAGCCCCAGAGTTCCCATGATTCCGGAAATCAATTGATACGACGTTGTATCCCCAGCTTCTGAACATCCACGCCCATTCTTCACTACCACACTGCCGTGAATGGGTCATAAAACCGTTCCCCGATATTATTGTGCCTCTTGAGGAGGAAACACCGTTTTCAGAACAACCGGTCCACCCTGACACATGGAGGCCGTCCTTAGCTTTCAAGCCGATTTCCCTGAAAGCCGAATTTTCTCCCCATGGAGCCCTGTGTATGCTCCAGAGCCCAGTTAGTGCAATTCTTTTGGCAGCTTCCATCATATCTAATCTCTCCAATATGACTTATTCCTGGTTACTTCCTTATTTGGATATAAGCTTTCTCCTGGCTTCTTTTCCGAAGATTTCTGAATAAACCATTTAAAGCTCTCCGCACCACGCACAAGTTGTGAGCAGGGATGTCATATATGCCGTGAACAGCACTAGATTCACATTCCTTGAAATCTTGATCCTTGACGCCCGAGCCACGGTAATGTAGTCGTCGTAGAACACGCTCACTTCATCTAAATCCGACTCAGTGCTATCCCAGTCAATAAGGTCTCCGATCACTCCCAGTATTGTCTTCTTATGTGTCATGAGATGGTCAGCCAGGTAGGAATCCGCTTTCCCTCCTTCTGATGCTGTTTCTGCAATTTTCTTCAGATCCTCTATCATTCCCGACAACGTGTCAAACGAGCCGTCATCTACAAGTCTCCTCAAATCTCTTGAAAGAGGAAACACTGGCGGCTTTCCATCTTTACGGTTTAGAAGTATTGCAAAATAGTCCTTGTCATCTTCATCAAACTCCTCCTTTACTCCACCCCTTTTCCATATGTCAAAAACTTCGTCTCCGGTCTGGTCCGGATCATTAACGTAATAAACCGATTTGCCGTTTCTTTCCTCATATCCAAGAATCGCAATCCAGTGCCCCCCATCATATATGCTTAACATGGCGGGGTTTCCGCTTTTCAGATGGGAGACAAGCCGTCTGTTGAATTTATCAAATTCTTTATTGCCACCATATACTTGCAGGAACTCAGCCTTAACCTTGAATTTCCCAGCCGCCCTCCTCAGTTCATCCTGGTCAAATCCTCCATATGTCGTCTTGTACCATTTCTTAGGCCCGGAATACAAGGAACTTGCAACATCACCCTGGTCTATATCCTCTCCGAATAGAGTGAAGAGGCAGTAGGACAGGCTTGTCGGTCCGCAATTCGCATAGTTTTCCTGGGGCTGATTCAATACTGAGAATGTATCGTCAGACATTTTGACCTCCATAAATTTCATTTGCTATTCCTGGCATCTTTATCTTTCTTTTTAAACTTTATATTTCATTATAAGAACATATCATTTGCATTCTGATACTCTCTCATCTCCCAGATCTATGAATAGGGATGTTTCCACCTCAAATTCATTGAGGGATTTTGGACATTTTATCATTTCCCTCGTCAACGGCATTTTCCCGGCTCCTTAATAAATTGTCATGCATATATAAATTAACCGGCTTCGCTGGAGCTTAATCTCCTTTTAACTGTAGCGACTATTGCGTCTTTAGCGTTAATTTTCTTAACGCAAGAGGCGCAAAGGGCGCAAGCGTGTAAAAATACAATTTCCTATACGATTAAATTAGGCGGCTGGAAGCCGCAACTTTACGTCAAATGCTGTAGCAGCGGCACTCTGCTGCCGCTCTGTAG
>JBAZRS010000336.1:0-6311 GCA_041662825.1 Victivallales bacterium
GACGGCAGTTTTTTTTTAAACACTGATCTGAGCCCCGCCGTTATCCTCGATCCGGCATCCGTACATGGCATGGGCCACGCCTTTGAAAAGGACACCCAGGGGATTGTTGTTGCGGACCGTGACATTGCGATATATGCTCAGGGAGGACATCACATCGACAATCCCGCTCCCGGCATTGTTTTCGATCAGTCCTCCGTCCACGAACGTGCTCCCGATGCTGTGGAACGACATTCCCTGCTCGCTGTTGCAAAAGGCGTGGATGTTGCGGAACACCACGTTCTGTCCCCTCCATCCGTGAAAACCGTCTTCCACCCCATAACAGGAGCCGATGTTTTGAACAGTCACGTAATCGTCATTGACAAAGATTCCGTCGTTCTGTGGCAATTCCACCACACAGTCTTTCAATTCTGTTTTCTCCGGGAGACGGAAGAAGAGGCATTTGGGCAGATCTTTCAGCGTCGTCCTTTTCACGTCGTAGAAAAAGCCGCCGGGAGGCAGATCTTCGAGCTTCACAACATTCGGGCCCGGTTTGCCGTTGACCAGGAATATCTGCGGCGCTTTTGGCGCTTCCTTCTCCGTGAACCAGCCAGTCCGCCCGGTGAGCCAGATGTTACGGGGCATGGGGCCGTAATAAGAATCGCCGGTCTTTTTGTCGAACCAGCCGCGCGGTTTGTAGTCCGAACCGCCTACGCGATTGTCGAAATAGTAAATATCGTCCCGGAAGTGCTGCCACTGTTCCGGGGCGATCGGGAGAAGTCCGTTAACCACGGCCCCGTGTCCGTCAATAATCAGAGGCGCATCCGCCTGTCCTTTTTTGAGGCCGCTGATCTCGACTGTTTCGCGGTAGTCGGTGCCGGTATTGGCTATTTCTATGCGGGCGCCGACACTGCACTTCTGGATCGCCTGCATGATCGATTTGAAGGGGCCGGAATTCCCGGTTCCGCATTCGGGGTTTCGCCCGTCAAAGACGTCTGAACCGATTTTGTTGTTCACGTAGAACACTTCGGGCGACGGAGTATTCTGTCCACGTGTCTGGAAGCAGGCGAACAAGATTAGTCCGGACAGGACTGTCACTAGAAAACGGCCCGGCCATCTCGGGACTCTCTTTTGTTGTGTGAAATCGCTGCAATTCATCGTTTATACTCCGTTTGAATGCCAAGACACGCTTCGGGTTAATTTAATGTTTAAAAATTACAACGTTTTTGAATATCTAAAATCCCAGCTTACTCTTCTGCGAATTGCGAAATTCGCACTTGGAGTGCGGCAATTTATTGCCGCTTTTAATGACGGAATTTATTCCGTCCTGTAAAATAGCGCGAAATAAATTTCGCGAAACAAGGCGGTAATCAGTCTACGCTAAGAAGCTACGCCCGACATAGCAAGTTACCGCACTCCAAGTGATTCGCGCAGCTCATCAATAAATCTAAAAAGAGTAACACTGACATTATTGTCTGTGGGTTTAAATCTCTTTATTAACCGCAGACAGGAATGTCTGCGCTACTCAACCTTCACCAGTTTCAATTGCAGACTGTCCATTACCAGTGAAGAGGCGTCGAAACCTGGCATTTCGTCTGTCACAAAGTAAATGAACTCGCCTCTTTTCACGCTGACTCCCGGCAGGTCGATGTCGCCGCCTTTGCCGACCTCGTAAACCTGTTTGAAGATGCTTTCCTTGCCGAGGCCTATGTCGAGCGTGACGCCGTCCTGGCCTGTGACAGGAAGGATTTTCGCCTTGATGTCGACTACGCCGTCGACAGGACTCTTCCAGCCGAGTACGATAACCACCTGGACGCGCGGTTTAAAGTTGAGCAGCCAATGTCCGTCAGCGGCCTTGGAACGGCTTATCCAGCCGTGTATGTATTTGTACTTCGGATCCTGCGACGGGGAGAGCTGCGCCATGTCGCCGGCATATTGAACTTTCTGCCCGCTGTGAGGACAGAGCTGGTAATCGCCGTCATGAGGTGTCTGACCGCGTTCACCGTGCTTGTACAGATAATACCAGACCGGGGTTCCGTTGCCATCCACATCAGGATTGAAGCTGACACCACGCTTGTGAACGGCGTCAATGTCCCAGACATAGCCGGCCTGGTATTTGATTTCCGCCTGCAGGGGATTCTGCTGCTTGTTGTATTTTTGCAGATTGCTTACACCGTCGTTTGCGGGTTTATCGTCCGGTTTGGCAACTGCAGCTGTCCGTAAATCCGGGAATTTCCCGAACCAGTACATTTCGAACCAGTTGGGCAGACCGTCGTGATCGATGTCTCCGTATTCACTGTAGTATAGCGGTGGCACGTCGCCGAAATCGGTTTTCCACTGTGCGTCGAAATCATTTGAGAAGCACACCATCGAATTGTCTTCGCGGAACGGCTTGTCGGTGATAAGTTCAGGCGCAGTGGCGGTAAGCACCTGCTTTCCGTTGCGCGAAATGTTTGCGGTAACTGGGCCGACCTGAAGCGGAAACTGCTTGAAGAAGATACCTGCCGGAGCCTGGTATTTTTCCTTGTTGCCGGGAATTGCGACTTCCGCAGGCGCCTTCAGTATTGTGACCACTTCCAGAACCCCGGGAGCGCTGCGCCGCATCTGGAACGGATAAGTTGCCGCACCATTGATGTAGCGCCGGAAAATCAGGTGTACGCTATCCTCTTTGGGAACAGGTTCCTTGCCCTGCTTCCACCAGTCGACATAATAGCGGTTCAGTTCGAGTATGGTGTAACCGGTGCTGTAACCGGGAGCAAGTATGGTGTCTTCGCCGTAGTCGTTCCAGGTGACGAACTGGATCAGTGTGGCGTCGTTCTGCCTAGCGCTATCCCAGTTGCGGCGTAGAATGTCAAGTCCTTTGGCTACGTTTAACGCTCCCGCTTTGTTATTATACTGGAACCACATCGGCTGGCTCCATTCGGCAGCGCCCGCCTTTACTGCCGAAGCCATATTCTTGTCTTGAACGGCCCATTCATCGCCGATGAAGCCGCCGACTGCGCCGAAATTCCTGCCCGCCCATTCCGCCGCTTTTACGATCATGCCGGGCTCCTGCTTCGGCGCGTTGTGGAAAAATGCGTCAATGCAGAAGTGGAAGAAGATCGGTTGCCCTAGAAGTTTTTCCACTTCACGGTAGGCCTGTGCCGTGCGATCCCATTTTTCCGTCCCTTCAGGCATGTCCTTGACGGATGCCGGACGGTAAATCCCTCGCGAATGGTAACCGAAGATCAGCGGCTTGCCGTTGCGCCGTGCCAGGTTGGGACTGCTGCCGTGGCGGTCCAGCACGTATTTGATCGCATCGGCATAAGCCTGAATATTGTTTCCCGGTTCCTTTTCATTTTTAGGAAGGCAGCTCGGGTCCATGCAGATGGTGATCTTGAAAGGGGCTTTCATCCGTTCTGCGGCGGCGAAGAGCTGGTCGAGGACGCGTTGGGCGCCTTCTCCCCCAGCCCATGCGTCAATCGCGAAACCGTCGATTCCGCCGCGCATTGCCCGCTTGATCTCCAGTTCGGCGCTCTGCTCCGCTGTCAACATCATGTCATGCGGGGTTAACGGCCAGTTGACAATGTTTCCGCCCATGGCGTCGACATAATTCTTGCTGTCGTGCTTGAGTGTCTTCACCATATTCTGGCGATGGTGTTCCGTTGCGGCGTATCCGGCAGGGAAACAGCCCATGTAGTGTGCGTAGACGGTTTTTTCCGCTGCGCCTGCGGCATGGGAGACAATTGACGCGGCAAGCAGGGTCAGGACGAGAAGTTGTTTCATTGCGCAGATGGTCCTTTCATTGGTTGATTTAGTTGTCGGACCAGGGAGTTAGAAACCATGATGGCATGACAGACGCCTGGGTAATGCTGAGGGAGTCAACATGTCCGTCCAGGAATGAGATGTTTGTCTTCCTGCTGTGCCAATATCCAAAGTGGGATACACTGCTATCAAATGCCCACCCGCCTGAACCTCCGCCATTGACATTAGACCCCGATGAACAGGCCCAGGACGCTATATCATGCGGATGCCTGAAAAAACCGAGCTTTTTACTTATATTCTGTCCATAGCGTTTTCCAAAGGAGTAGTTATATCCGATAGTAATGTTATTGGTACTTGATGTCGGCGGTTTGAGTTCGGACGAAGTGCATATTGCCCCGAAATAGCCTGATTCTTTTGGAAGATACTCCAGCCGGGACAGTCCTAGCCATATTGGCACTCCGACAATAGTGGCTGGTGGAACCCTCTCCTGGTAGTCCGATATGTATAAGATTGTAGCAAGCATCAGCTGTTTCTTGATGTTGGCGCAGTTTACCTCTTTCGCCTTGCTCTTTGCCTGGCTCAACGCCGGCAGCAGCATCGCCGCCAGAATGGCGATGATGGCGATGACCACCAGGAGCTCAATCAGTGTGAACACTGATGAGCGCTTCCGACTTCGCTCAGAAGCTACGCCGGACACGGTCGCTCTTCGAGCTACGCCTTGGCAGGCCAACAGCTCGATGAGCGTGAATACGTTGACTCGATCCGACTTTACTCTTTTCATTTTACCGCTCCTTTTTTTTTATTAAATAATCTAAAAATAATTCTCATGGTCACTCTTTTGTTTTTGTATAGATGTTTTTGCCTTTAAAACTAATTGTTACGCTCTGGGGTGGCAGTTTTCCGACCATCGTCTTCCCGCAGTTGACTTCCACAATATGCCCGCTGTCGTAGGTGATGCGGCAGGCCTCGGAGCCCAGTTCCAGATACTCGGACATGAGGCTGACATAGGTTTCCTGCAGCAGTCGGCTGATGCGGTACGCTTCGGCGATGTCGCGGAGCGAATCGAGGTAATTGTCGCCGTTGGCAAGGCCGCGGAATGAAACCTCCATCGACGGCCTTGCGCCGGTGGCGAGTTCATCCAGCATGCCTTTCCAGACACCGCCTCTGTTGCGGTATCCGTGAACCCAGTTGTCCTGATAGAGCAGCAGTCCGTGGACTGCTATGTGATAGAAAGGCACCGTCCGGCTGATTATCTTCCTGCAGTTTTCCGGAAGCATTGCCAGGAAGGAGGCGCTGTTGCCGTGAATCCGTGCGGCCTCGTCGATGAACGGCAGAGTGTATGCGGGAACCAGCTCTATTGAAACAGCCCCGTACATTTCGCGGGGATATTGAAGGATGCGGCAGAGCGACATGGCGAACTGTTTTTCATCGGCCGGATGCTTCGGATCCGTGCAGCGGAAGAGGCCTGTCGCCAGTGCGTCCAGATAATATGAGCCGTGAAATCCAAGCTCCCTGATCCGGGCGAAATCTCCGGCATAGCGGTTCATCGCCACTGTCGGGCAGACGTTGTAGTTGATCCCTCCGGCCCATATGCCGGCCGCCTGGGGCTCGCCATATTCGTCGCGGGAGACATATTCGTAATCGAATGCGGGACTGCTGAGATAAATGTCAGTGATGTTGTCATGCGGCACTATCTGGTAGCCCAACGCAGTTGTCTTTGCAGTCAGTTTCCTCAGTCCCGCCTCGCCGCCGAACGCAGGCTCCACCGGGAAGCGCGCCGGATAGGAACCGTCGTGACCTTCCATATTCCAGCCGACCAGGGTGATGACAGCCTTCTCGATGCCGGCCGCCTTGATGGCGTCGACAATCTGTTCGGCTTCGGCAAAGGTGGTGCAGATTGACAGCGGCGATGTGCCGTCCGGAACAAAAGGCATCTTCTGCCCCATGAAAATCTTGATGCGCATGGCGGCGGCGGAATAGGCAAGTACCGGATTCTGCCCCAGGCGTTCACGCAGCGGAAGCAGACCGTAAGTCTGCATAAGGTAACTGCGGTATACGGGCGCCAGTTCGGTATAGCTGCGGCATTCCGGGAGCAATTTTATGATAAGCTCCTTCGGATCCTGCGGCAGAACTTCATTTGGTTCATGGCGGATCCCGAAGCTGACGTAAATCCGGTTGACTCCCCCCTGGTTCAGTTCGGTGTCGGCCCATGCCAGGAATTCTCCTGCGCTGACAATGCACAGGATGCTGCCTTTGTCCTGCAGTGATGCGAAACAGTTTATCAACCCGAATTTCTCCCATTCGCCCTGATCCATGTAAATGCGGTCACGGTTGCGGATTGACTCCTTGCAGTTCCAATCAACCAGTGCGCCGCAACCGACCGGTATCATGTAATTTCCTGAATCGCCGGTCGAAGAGGCCAGCAGTTCCGGGAGGAGGCTCAATTCCATCAGCCGGTACATCGCGCCGTTGCTTTCCACGATCATGCCCGCATCGATTCGCACTTTCAGTTCCTCCTCGTTCCAGGAGAATTCCAGCGGAATAAGCAGCCCGCACTTACGATGGCACAGGTTGATCTTCAGGCGCTTGCC
>JBAZRS010000337.1:0-6310 GCA_041662825.1 Victivallales bacterium
ACCGGTCTTCCTGGAGATGAATTCCGGGATGAACTGCATGGGGCCCGGACGGTATATGGCGATGAGGGCGATGATGTCCTCGATTTTCCCGACGCCGAATTTCTTGCAGAGATCCTGCATGCCTGAAGATTCAAGCTGGAACACGGCTATGGTGTCACCCCTGTTCAGGAGATTGAACGCCTCCTTGTCCTCAAGGGATATTTTTTCAATGTCAATATCTATGTTCCTGTGCGCCTTTATCCTTTTCACGGTCTCGTCTATGATCGTAAGGGTGCTGAGTCCGAGGAAGTCCATTTTCAGGAGGCCCAGATCCTCGCAGTATTTGGCGGCATACTGGGTTATTACCTCGTCTTTCCCGCCTGTGGCGAGGGGTACCAGATTGCTGAGGGGCTGGTCTCCGATGATCACCCCGGCGGCATGGATTGTCATGTTCCTTATCAGGTCTTCGAGAGGATAGGCGTATTCGATGACTTTTCCGACCCATTCCTCCTTCTCCATGAACTCCCTGAGTTCCTTGCTCTGCTCGATTGCGGCTTTCAAGGTGATCTGCGTGTCCTCCCCTTCCTCCGCCTGCTTCTTGTCGGGAATGAGTTTGGTAAGCTGGTTTCCTTCCGCGAAAGAACGGCCGATGACCCTCGCCAGATCCTTGACCACCGCTTTCGGTTTGAGTTTTCCATATGTGCCGAGCTGTGAAACACTGTCCTTGCCGTATTTTCTGCGGACATACTCGATGACTTCATGTCTGCGAAGTTCGCAGAAATCAATATCGAAGTCGGGCGGACTCACGCGCTCGGGATTCAGGAACCTTTCAAAGAGGAGCTTGTATCTGATGGGATCTATATCCGTGATCTTGCTGAGATAGGCGACAATGCTTCCGGCGCCGCTGCCCCGTCCGGGTCCGACGGGGATCTTGTTGTCGCGGGCGTATTTGATGAAATCCCAGACGACCAGGAAATAACTCGAATATTTTGACTTGTCAATGACTCCGAGCTCGAAATCCATTCGCTCGATGATTTCCTTCTGCTCTTTGCTGAAGGCTGCATCGGCCGATGCGTCAAAACCGTATCTGTCCTTTATTCCTTCGATGCATATTTTCCGGAGCACATCCTTCTGTGTTTCGCCTTCGCCGACCTGGTAGACGGGATAATGGTTGACATTGGTGAGGGGGATGTCGACATTGCAGCGTTCTGCGACTTCGAGGGTGTTTTTCAGGGATTCGGGCAGTTCGGGGAAGATCTGCGCCATCTCATCGCCGCTCTTGAAGTAGAACTGGTCGCCCGTGAGCTTCATCCTCTTTTCATCGCTTATGATGGAATGTGTCTGAATGCAGAGCATCAGTTCATGGGAGTAGGCATGTTCCTTCTTCAGATAATGGACATCGTTTGTGGCAACAAGGGGAATCCCGAATTCACGGCTCAGGAGGACGAGTTCCTTGTTCACAATTGCCTGTTCGGGGATCCCGTGCTCCATGATTTCCAGGTAGAAATTCTTCTTCCCGAATATGTCCAGATACTGTGAGAGGATCTTCTTCGCATCCTTTATCTTGTTGTTCAGTATAGCCTTTGCAATCTCCCCGCTGAGACATGCGCTCATCCCTATCAGGCCCTCGCTGTGGGCCGCGAGGATTTCCTTGTCGATCCTGGGGTTGTAGTAGAACCCTTCGAGCACGGAGGAGGTCGCCAGTTTGCAGAGGTTCTGGTATCCTTTGAAATTCTCCGCCAGAAGGATGAGGTGGAATCCGCGGATGTTGTCCTTGCTGTTGTCGTTGTCAAACCTGTTTGTCGGCGACACATAGGTCTCGATCCCGATGATGGGTTTGACCTTGCTCTTGTTCATTGTCTTGTAGAACTCCAGCGCGCCGCCCATGTATCCGTGGTCGGTCAACGCCACAGCCCTCATGCTGTGCTCGACTGCGAGTTTCGCAAGCCCGGTCACCGAGCACGCCCCGTCAAGTATGCTATAGTCCGAATGGACATGCAGATGTACAAATTCCGTTCCCATATATTTTTTCCCTTACTGATAAATATTTCCACAGCCAAATGGGCTGTGGAAATATTTATGAACTATGCGTTTTCAAAGCGGAAAAATCAACAGGTATTTCATGCATCGGCAAGAGAAAATTCATAAGTGCTTGAACGCAGGCGTGAAAATATTTTTGCACTAATGCAAATTTTACTGAATGGATTTCTTTGAATAACTAAAAACAGGTGGGTACTTTATAGGAAATGAATTCCACATTATAACAGCTAACGAATTTATAAAATGAAAATTGTATCATTGCAGGCTATCGAAGCGTTAGGCAACCTGATGTGTTACTATAATTCCGATTTGAACTACATAGCCTATTTTCATAATTTTAAAAATGGGAAAATAACCGAAAGCGAATACTTACGCAATGAAAAGTGCTGCTTTAAACGGTTCCTTAACGAATATAAAGTAGCAAGGAATGTCAAAAAAAATAAAGTAAAAGAATTTATGTCGTTTACAAAAGAATGGGTTCTGAGCGAAAATTCATCAGAAGTTGATAAATTTGCAGGTATATTAAAGGAAAAAGGAATAACTCAAGATGGAAAGGTTATGACATCTTTAGCCTCTAAAATATTGTTCTTAAATAATCCAGAAACAATAATTCCTATTGATACCTTAAACAAAAGAGCAGTGGGAGAAAAGTCAAATATTTATTCTGAATTTAAAGCCAAAGTCAATCTGTTTATTTCAGAAAACAAAAAGACGATAGAAGAATATTTAAATTCAGTCAATCCATTACTATCCGAAGTTGAAGTCAATTTTAAATCAATAGAAATTGAATTTGATAAATATAGAATTACAAGATTTGTAGATAAACTCCTTTGGACAAAAGGCAAAAAATAAAAAAATGCTAAGTCTCTACATCTAACCGTATATTTGTGCGGTGTAATGGGTGAGGCGTTTTCTGAGGATCATCTGATGAAAATCATATGGATGGAGTGGAAAACAGTGCCAGATGAACACTCATTCGGGCACGGAGTACACTTTCATGACAGTCGAAAATCATGCGACATGAGCTTGGTTGCATGGCTTGAAGGATATGAGTGGCTCCACGGAAATCCCGACACTGTGCAAATCTGGTGCATTACCCCGGACGCCATTACCACGGCATCCTCACTCACAGTGATGAAGAGAGATATTACAGCGTATGTCCAGAGTAAAAAGGTTCCATGTGGCAAGATATCTCCTAATATTCAAGCCTGCCCAAATGCATAAATGGAGAGCCATGACAAACAATAAATCCAAATGGAAACAAAATTTACTGAGCAGCAAGTGCCGGAGACTTCCGTACAACACTAATCTTGCTGCCGAGTTTTACGTACTCTCTATGTTGCACCGTCTTGGGATCGACGCGAGCCTTACTCTCGGTAATAAGAAATCAGTTGACATTGTTGTCGTACGTGACTCGGGTAATGTTGCAACTATTGACGTCAAGGGGCTTGCTGGCACAACCAGCTGGCCTGTTGACAATGTTAAGAAGATTGCTACCAGCCATTTTCTAGTGTTCGTCTCCTTTTTTGGGAAAATTGGAGATCCTCTGGCATCCCCGGAGTCTTATATTGTACCATCGAAGCGCCTAGCACCACTAGTATATCACTCGCCCAACGGAAAGCGACAAGTCCTGCAACTCTCCCGAATGCGGAAGGAAGCGAAAATATTTCGAGATGCATGGCAACTACTGAAATGAGGTAACTGCAAACTAGGATGTGGAGCACTACACCACGAAGTTCGGTGAGATTCGCCGTCGGGAGTTCCTTATCGACTCAAGCCGGTCTTGCAGTACAGAACCGGGACTGTTAGTCAGATTGAATGTACACCGATGACGGAGTATTTTTAAAAATGAAATTTGAATGGGATGCAAAGAAGGCGGATAAGAACCGGCAGAAACATTCCGTGGTTTTCACGGAAGCGGCTACCGTGTTTGGGGATCCGCTTTCTGAGACATTCCCCGACCCAGATCATTCATTCGGGGAGTTCAGATATTTGACAATCGGTCAGTCAATGGCAGGACGACTGCTAGTTATTGGACATACGGATCGTGGTGATACTATCAGGATAATCACGGCAAGACAGGCAACCACTCAGGAAAGGCATTACTATGAAAACAAAAGAGATTAAGCAGAGAGAAGAGATACGCTCCGAGTATGATTTTGCTGCCATGAAGGGGGCCGTGAAGGGAAAATATGCGGCACAGTATCGGAAGGGGAGCAATCTTGTCCTATTGGCTCCTGATGTTGCTGATGTTTTCCGCGATAACGCCTCAGTCAACGAGACACTGAGATCTCTTATAGGAATTGCCCGCGCCAAGGTAAAACATCTGTAGATAATCAAATCCTGCTCAAGCCGGTTTTGACCTTTTCATATTTCTGCTCTTGAGGTCAAGGAGTCGTTCCCCGGCTTTTTTCAGGGTTTCCTCCTTCTTGGCGAAATGGAAGCGGATCATGTTTTTCACGGGCTCATGGAAAAAGCTGGAGCCCGGAACTGCGGCGACGCCTATCTCCTTTACCAGCCATTCGCAGTATTCGACATCGGAATCGCAACCCATCCCGGAGATGTCCACCATCACATAATATGCACCCTGCGGTTTTGTGTAGACCAGTCCGGCATTGTCCAGATATGACAGGAAGACGTTCCGTTTGTTCGTGTAATCCTTTTGAAGCTGGGCGTAATAGCTGTCCGGCAGTTCGAGGGCTGTCACGGCCGCTTCCTGGAGCGGGGCAGGGGCGCCGACAGTGAGGAAGTCATGCACCTTGCGCGCTTCATTTATGATATTCCTGCTGGCGATGATGTATCCGAGGCGCCAGCCTGTGATTGAATAGGTTTTCGACAGCGAACTGCATGATATTGTCCGTTCGAACATCCCCGGAAGGGATGCGATATAGCAATGTTTTGAGGGTTCATAGACGATATGCTCATACACTTCGTCGGTGATTACAAACGTGTCGAATTCCCGTGCGAGCGAGGCGATCAGTTCCAGTTCCTGCCTGGTGAAAACTTTGCTGCTGGGGTTGGACGGATTGCATAGGACCAATGCCTTGGGTCGCTGTTCGAAGGCCTTGCGCAGTTCATCCGGGTCGAAGGAGAAGTCGGGAGGCCGGAGTTCGACATATATGGGTATTGCGCCGGAAAGGATCGTGTCGGCCCCGTAATTTTCATAGAAGGGTGAAAAGATTATGACCTTGTCGCCGGGATTGCAGGCGGTCATCATGGCGACCATCATGGCTTCAGTGCTGCCGCATGTTACGACAAGATTCTCATCCGGGTCTATGGTTATCCCCATGATGCGCGTCTGTTTCTTTGCCAGAGCATAGCGGAATTTCGGGGCACCCCAGGTTACCGCATACTGGTGCGGACCCTCGTAAACGCATTTCTGCAAGGCGTCAAGCAGCTCCTTTGGAGGGTCGAAATCGGGGAATCCCTGTGAGAGGTTTATGGCGTCATGCTTGTCGGAGAGCCGGGTCATTCCGCGGATTACAGATTCTGTGAAACCTTTCAGCCTTATGCTTGTCGTGATCATTTTCTCCCTCTTGTCAAATTCCGTCTTGCATGATAGCATGATAAAAATAACATCTTGCCTACAATATCTTAAATCCTCTTTCATTTGCTACAAGTGCAACATGAAACTTTTTACAAGCTATTGTGGGGTCTTAATGCAGTTCAGGCATCTGCAGGGGGCTTTGACCGAGTACCTGGATTATTTCCAAATATGGAGTTTTGATTGACTGTAATAATCTTTGTCCTGAGTTATGTCGGAAAATAAAAGGGGGAAAGAGAATCGACGAAGTTCGCGACAAAGCTCACGACAAAGATTGATGCGAGGATAGAGGTTCACTAAAGTTATGCTAAGGAATTTCAAAGAGTTGAACATCCAACATTCAACACTGAACATCGAACGTCAAATTAAAATTGAATACATTCGAAGTTGGAAGTTCGATGTTCAAATTATTAAAGTCGCGGCTTCCAGCCACCTAATTTAACGTTAAGGAATTTCAAAGTTGTGAAGAAGCTAATGAAGAGAATCTAAGAACATGCCTTGCGGCATTAACTACAAACAATTTCTGGATTCGTTGGTAGTCAAGCCCGCAAGGGCTGTTCTTTTCTTCCGGTATTTAAAGTTGCGGCCTTTGGCCGCCTAATTTAAAACGTATGGTGAAAAAAATCATCTCCCCAGGAGGAATTCGATATCCTCGCCGCTGAGATGGCTTAGGGTTGAGGAGCTGCTGTCCATGAGGTTTGTGAACATTCTCTGCTTTTTCCGCTGCAAAGTCAGCATTTTCTCCTC
>JBAZRS010000338.1:0-6292 GCA_041662825.1 Victivallales bacterium
TATATATCCTCTGGTTGCGATCCTCGCAGGTGAAACTGCCTTTCGATGCTTCACGCGGCGAGGGAAGTTTCCCAGCAGAAGATTGGAAAGAGATCGTCGAAACAGTTCACAGGGAAACCGGGAACGGGGTTTATCTCTTCGCCAACATGTTCGAGGCGTCCAAAGTGGGCGGCATGGGATTCACAGACTACGAAAAAGAGGAGCTCATGCCGCTATGGGACGGGCTCTGGGAATTCGGCGGCCTGCACAATCTCATAATGATAAGCGACAATCACTGGAGTCTCGTGCACAAAGCGATGGAGAAATACAAATCCGACGCTGACGCCTTCGGCATGACCTACATCGCGGGGCTCATACCAGGTTTCTGGCGCGAGGAGGCCGGATGGTTTGTCGACCCGAAAGGGACCGCCTACTACCGGCAGACATGGGAGAAGACGCTCGAGCTTTCCCCGTTCGGGGTAATGATACAGTCCTGGAACGATTATAGCGAGGATGCGCAAATCAGCCCCAGTAAGCGAAGCGGACGCTGTCTCCTTGAGCTTACACGCTACTACATAGACAAGTACAAAGGCGCACCGGTGAAGAAATATCCCGCGCCGCATATCTGGATAAGCCAGCCCGCAGAAGTCATGCGCGGCAATGCCGTATACACGGAATTCCTCAATCTGCCGAATGAAAAATCGCTTTCACTGCACGGCCAATGGATGGACGAATCGGGAAAAACCCTCGCCACCTTTGAACAAAACCTGCCGCCAGGCGACATTACTGCGGCGGCACCGGAGCTCCCTTACGCCATCTACGGGAACTCCCGTGCCGTGCGCATCGCCGTGACGCTTAAAAGCCCCACGGCAAACGAGACCATAAACACTCGCTGGACATGGATCAATCCTGTCGCACGATTCGACCGTTTCACCATGCGTTATCTTTTCGACGACCAGAAATCCGCCGATAAACCTACTCTTACAGGTACACCTCCCGCATTCAGCGCTTCAGTGACCGGCAGTGGCACAGCATCGGTGACACTCATGCGCCGAAATGCAGCGAACAAAGGGGAAACCCCGACGCGTATGGAAATGCCGCTCGCTCTGCCGACTACAAATGCGGCTCCCTCGTATGACTGCATGCTAAAGTATTTTGAATGCGACCGCCCTGAATATGAATGTTCGTTCTCGGTAAAAAACGGCAATATAAGCAATGTCGAGGCGATAGGAACCCGCATTTTGAACATGAGTTTCGAATCTTCTTCGGTAAAATGGATGTCGAAATCATTCGGACGTTCCGGGCTAGGTGTCAATGCGGGTTTTGACGGAATACGATGTACCATAACGCCAAACGATGCAACACTCAAAATCCGTATCGGCACATTCTCCAAAGAACTCGGTGTTGACGACTTGATTCGCGACGGCACACGCACTTTCGCCTTTGGGCGTGACGGTTTTGTAATCATCGAACTGTCTCCAGCGCGTGCAGTAACTCAGGACGAAAAACTGCCGATCTTACGCCTCTTTACAGTTCCCGGATTGATCGCAAAACCAGCAGATGCATACTGGCTTGATGTAAAAGATTCCAATGGGCATTTCACCCAATCGACACCGGTCTTCCCTCCAATAGGCAAAACTTTACCCACCTTCTACTTCGATGAAAAAGAAAAAAACATAAAGCCTGGAACAATATCCAGCGAGGAAGCGCAGATCGGCTCATGGAGGTTCGATGAAACTGATGGCGCACTCATACTCGACAACTCCGCCTATGGACATTTCGGCAAACTTGGAGGCGTTTCGACGACGAGTTTCGGTGCGGGCGTAGGCGGCCTGAACCAGTCTCCGTCACGAGGCAAACTCCCAGGAGAACCGGCTCTCATATTCGACGGCGCAAAAAAACAGTTCGTCGCCTTGCCTTTCGGTATTCTCCCGCAAGGCTGCTTTACGATAGGATTCACCATGCAGTCAAAGCCTCAGCTCGCCCCGCAGACAATACTCCTGCTCGGATGGCAGTTCTCGATTAAATACGGTCCAGACGGGAGGCTCACAGTCACAGCCGGCAAGAATATCATCCGTTCCACCGAACCGCTGCCTATGCCATGCGCTGTCAAGGTCGTATACGATATCCGCTCTCTCGAACTCTATATAGACAAGAAGCTATCTGCACGATGCGATGTCAATGACCGCATTCCACGCCTCTCGGGCGGCATCATACTCGGCTGCGGACATGGCTCACCAGGACCGTCGCTAGAACCGTACACAGGCGCAATAGCAGGACTCACGATCATGGCCGCGCCAGTACGTCCTTGAGAGGATAACCGCAACATTAAGCCGGTATAGTTGCCGACAATCGGAATTCTGAGGGGCTGACGCCTTTTGTTTTTTTGAAGGCGCGGCTGAAATACAGGGGATCCCTGTAACCGCACATTTCAGATATGCGAGATAACGGAAGACTGCTTTGAAGAAGAAGATTAGAGGCTCTGGAAATCCTCATTTGACGCAGATAGTCATGGGGCGACTGCCCGGTGCGTTTCCTGAAAGCCCTATGGAAATATCCGAGACTGAGCTTAAGCTCACGCGCAATGTCGGACATGGAAATCTCCTCCCCGAAACGGTCATTTATCATAAGAATCGCCTTGCTGATGATATCTAATTCGCCTTTGTCTTCCTGGTCGTTTTCACATCTGATATAACGCCCTATGAAAGACAACAGCAGGCCGTCAAGCTCTATCCCTATCCTTGAATGCCCCCTCTGGGCTGTAAGCCAGATTTTCTTCGCTTCCTCCGCAAGAGCTTCGGAATGAGTGAATGTAACTTCCTTGAACGGGGCTTTATCCAGTGCGCTCCCGGTGAAACCTATCCAAATGCTTTCCGGATTCTCAGGGGATTCCTCCCTGTGCCCCATCTTAGGCGGTATAAGGCATACCGAACCTTCTCGTAAAACATGATTGCCTTTTGGATGCTGAAGCGCCATGCGCCCATTGAGCAGACAACTGAATTCCCAGAAATCATGAGACAACATTGCCGGATTTGTCCTCGGCCCTTTGAACCTGGAAATAAAAACCGGAGAGGCTGATAAGCTTCTTTCAGGATTGGGTCCGCCCCATAAACTATCCGGGAGGATATCTACAAACAAATTTTCAGACGGCAGAGTGCTTTTGCTTTTCATATTCCATGTCATCCATTAATTTAGCGTATAGGAATTTCAAAGTTATCTGAGTAATGCGGGCTTTTAGCCTGCGATTTCTTCATCTGTTTTTTTTGTTAAATTTTAACTACAGGCTAAAAGGCTGTGTTACTTCAAGAACATGCCTTACGGCATTGACTACAAACGAATCAAGAAGGTCATTTTTTTCCATGCATCATGTCATAATATTCCATTGTACTTCAACATGTCAAGCATGTATCTTAAGGTCATGATATAACAAGATTTAAATTAGGCGGCCGGAGAGGCGCAGCTTTAATAATTTGAACATCGAACACTGAACATCGAACTTCCAACATCGAATGAATTCAATTTTAATTCGAGCTTCGATGTTCAATTCCTATATGACTGGGGATGATTTTATGTCCGTAAAAATAACAGGCAAACATCGGATGCTGAACGCTTATCGGGGGATATTCTCCGATAGGGTGGCCATCGCCCCAGAATTCTGGTATTACTATCCGGCAAAACTGCTCGGGGTGGACATGATTGAATTCGAAAGGAATGTCCCCTTCCATCGGGCCCTCAAGAAAACATTTGAAACCTACGGTTGCGAAGGCTGGGGTGCGGCTTTTCCGGGAATACCCAATGACAAAGTCAAAACGGCAATGAAGGAGAAGTGGATTGATTCAGACACGCTTGAAGTCAGATATGTCACAAAAACTTCCGCAGGCAGTCTTGAATCGGCATCAGTATTCAGTAAGGAAGAACCGAGTTGGAGCATTGAACGGCCCGTGAAAAATCTTGAGGATGATCTTGCCGCATGGGAAATCTGCGCCTTCGGCGGAAATCCCGAGGACATGAATGTTTCAAAAATGACAAAGGCCTGGAATGAGGTTGGCGAATCATATCTTCTCGAAGCGTGGATGGGCAATCCGTTCTTCGACTTCTTCGCCGGTTCGCGTGAAGGAGGCTTCGAAACTGCCGTCTTTGATTTCATGAATCCGGATTTCGAGCCCAGGCTCCATGAACTGCAGCGGCGCTATATCGAGAGGATGGTGCTGCTTTCAAAAACGATATGTGAAAGAACGCCCTTTGAAAGCCTCTGCATCGGCTGTTCCTGGAGCTGCAATTCGCTGATCGGGCCGGATCTATGGAGAAAATGGGACAAGCCGGTCATAAAGGCCGTAGCGGATGAGATTCACCGTCATGGCAAGCTTCTTCACATTCATTTCCACGGGAAATGCATGGAGACTGTTGCGGATTTCGCAGAAATCGGGATTGACTGCGTATGTCCGTTCGAAAGACCGCCGGGAGGGGACGTGAAAAATGCAGATGACCTGAAAAGAGTTGCCGCGCTCCTCAAAGGGAAGACAACCATGAACGGAAATGTCCACACGGTAGAGACGCTTATCAAGGGAAATCCGGAAAAGGTGCGTTGCGAAGTGCGCGAAATCATTGATGCGTTTAAAGGAAATCCACGCCTGATCCTCGGGACAGGCGACCAGGTCGGACGCGAAACCCCGGAAGAGAATATTATCGCGATGATTGAAGAAGGGAAAAGAATTGCGGATTAAAGCCGCAATTCTGAACAATCGAATTTCGAACAGCCGAACATCGAAGTATCGAAAAGGATAGAAGAGGTACGTTCGAATGTGGTGAGTTTAGTTGGAGTTCACGGCTTTCTTGTCCGCCGTAGCATCTTAGCGAAGGCGGAAGCGTGTCTTGATTGGAATTTGAATTAGGCGGCCAAGGCCGCAACTTAGTTAAGAAAAAGACACACTAAAGTGTGAACTCCAAAATTTGGAGTCCAGCCTTTAGGCTGTCTTGGTATCAATAAACTTTAAAATTCTTTAACGTAAATTCAAACATTTGGCCACTTGGCATAATGGCGCTTAGATGAGGGAATCATTAGAAGTAACTCGGGTCTGTCTGACCCGAGAAACGCGGGTCAGATAGACCCGCGCTACTCCCAAATAAGCCTTAACTTAGCGACTTTGGCCCCCGACCAATATTTAATGAAAGGAGAAAACGACATGACAGGCAGAGAAAGAATGTTAAAGACGCTGCGTTTTGAAGAGCCGGACCGGCCTCCTCATTTCGAAATCATGTTTGAACTGGAAAAAGAGGCGTTCGGGCTGCAGTTTCCGGATCGCACGCTCTGGGCAAAATGCTCGCCGGCCGAAAAATCCGAGATGATATCCCGGTGCATGGACATATATGAGAAGATCGTAGGACGCTACAACTGGGATGCGCTTGCGGTGTTCTGGCCTTGGAGCGACCCCGAAGGCGTTGTCGCGGCAAAAAAAACTTTCGGCGATGACATCCTCATAGGCAGCATTGTCGGCGGAACATTATGGTCCATCGAAAGCATTACGGACTGGGAGAAGTTTGCAGTAGACCTTGCCGAGAACCCCGGATTCATACACGAGGAGGCCGAAAGAAAAACACAGAGGGGAATCTCATCTTTCAACAAACTTGCGGAAGCCGGAGCCGATTTCATACATGTCGTCAATGATATCGCATTCAACGGCGGACCTTTCGTCTCGCCAGACAAATTCCGGGAAATAATCACGCCTTACCTGTACCGCCAGGTACAGCACATTAAAAAGCTGGGTGTTATACCATTCGTGCACACTGACGGGAACATCATGCCGGTGCTTGACGAGTATCTTTCCCTTGGCGCGGCATGTTTCCAGTCGGTTGACCCCATGGCGGGAATGGACATTGCCGAGGTCAAGAGGAGGTGCCACGGAAAAATGGCGCTGATGGGAAATGTGCAATGCAGCACGCTCCAGGACGGGCCGGACGAGGCAATCAGGAAATCCGCGCTATATTGTCTTGAGAACGCATCACAGGGTGGCGGATACATTTTCGGGACATCAAACACGATATTCCCCGGGATGCCTCTCCGGAATTATGAATACATGCTGGATGTTTACAGGGAGTTCTGCAGCAGGAAAAGGAGTCTCCGATGAATAAAATCCATCTCATATGCAACGCCCACCTTGATCCCGTATGGCTGTGGGAGTGGGAGGAAGGGGCCGCCGAAGCGGTTTCAACTTTCAGGACGGCCGCCGAACTGTGCTCTGAATCCGGCAATTTCATCTTCAACCACAACGAGGCCATACTCTACAAATGGGTCGAGGAATATGAACCCTCCCTC
>JBAZRS010000339.1:0-6290 GCA_041662825.1 Victivallales bacterium
ATAGAAAAGCGCTGGCGGAGCAGGCCAAGAGGGAACAGGAGCGCATTGAGCAGGAGAAAAGGAAGGCGGCTGAGGCGGAAAGGCTGAGAAGGGATAAGCTTGCGTCCGACAAGCTCCTGGACGACTACTATCTCCTTCTGGGTGACGCCATGTCATATTACATGAAGAAAAAGGATCCGGCATATTTGAAGAAACTAATTGAGACATGGCTCTCGGAAAATAAAGACAGCACCATACCGGAATCCCTTATGGCGAAATGCAATTTCCTGCTGAACACCGTCATCCCGCGCGAACCTCTGATTTTTTCGATATTTGAAAAAAATGAAGCCTGTCTGCGCGGAAAAAGCATTCCCGGCAACACGGCGTCGCTGAAAATCTCCGACGAATACCTGATCGACAAGGTTTCGGACAAGTCCATAAAGCTGATGACAACCGTGGACAAGGGGAAGATAGGCAGGACAATCCCGCAGGAACAGCTTAGCCCCGAAATGATTTCACAACTGCTGCAGCAGAGAATCCTGGCGCCCGGTTCGGGCGCAAAACCCGCCAAACAGGATATCGACGTGATCCTCTCCTTCTATCTGCTCAACGGCATGGGCGCGCCGTTTTCCGAATGCCTGAAATCCTCCAGCGTCCTTTCCGCACATGAAAAGAAAAACTGGGAGTCGTCCGCCGAAGACATGAGACTGGCCATGGATGAGAGAAAGACAATCGAGCTCTGGCGCGAATTCTGCAATCTCAACAAAGAAGGGAAAAATCTGGAGGCATCCCGACTCCTGCTGGAACTGGGAACCGATTGCAAAAACTCCGACTTCTACAGGAGGTATGCGGATGAAATCGCCTTGCAGACAGCATATATGGGAACCTATCTGCCCGATCTCAAGGCCATTTCACTTCTTGAGAAAGCCGCCGAGGACATGAAGGGAAAACAATATACGGAGGCCCTTCAAAAGATAATGACCGCCGAGGCGAGATGCGGGAACATGAAAAACCTCCGGCAGTCCCTGAAAGACCAGATTAAAGCCGGGCAGAAGCTCTGTCTTGACGAACTTGCCGCCGCCGGCAATATCAGGAGCATAGGCGACAACAGAATCCCGTTCTATTACTGGGAAGCCGAAAAACCCGGCGACGCATGGAGCTATGAACAGGTTGTCAGGGCAGGGGGGAGACTGAATAACGAAAAAATCATCTCCTCCATGGAAATAGGCAGCAGTCTGGATTATGGGAACTGGGGCAGGGCCCGTGAAATCCTGAATTCGGGAAAGGCGATGCCCCTGGAAAGGCTTGCCTCACTTAAAGGGAACCTGGCATTCTGGGCGCCCTCTTTTATTTTTGCACAAGGACTGGTCAACATGAATTACAATGACTGGGATTCCCAATTGAACTCACTTTCCGCAATACAGGCGGCGCAGGATCATTTCAAGGAGAATCCCATGGGGCCGATGGAGTCCATGTCTGCCGCACTCGTCATCGAATACGCGCTCCTCCTCCACTCCCCGGTGAAGGCCAATGAATTCGCCGCCAACTACAGGTATTCATTGCAGAGGGCGGACAGGGAATTCAGAATCGCCCTGCTGCACATGCTCGCGACCATTGACAGATGCGATGCGAGCCAGAATGAGTTCAGCGGGCTTTTGAAAAAATATTCCGACCAGTTCATGCAACACCAGGAATTCAACGCAGATTTTCAGTGGTGCAAGACCTCCGCCTGGATTCTCGAAGCCCCCAAAGCCATGGATCCCAAAGTTTTGCAGTTCCTGAAAGACTCAAAATGCGCCGCACCAGACGTGTGCGCCAGGATAATGGCGTCGGCGCTGGCCAAGTCCTGTGTGAAAGGCCCGCATTTCGCTTCGGCAGGCGAACTCATTCCGATACTTGAGTCTAAGGTAAGCGGAAACCTTGCATCAGGAGTGCTCTGGAGGAAAACGGCAATCCTGAAAATGTCGACAAGCGGCCCGTCCATGCTTAAGACAGTCGACAATCTGATGGATGACAGCAGGATATGCGCCATAAGCTTCTATCCGAAGCTTTGCATGATGAAAGCCGGACAAGAGGTGATGACTGGAAGGATTCAGCCTGATGCCGCCGCCAGGAACCTTAAGTTTCTCCTTGATTCATCGACCATAGCTTCCGATTCGGACAAAAAATGCGTTGAAGCGATGTCCGGCAACCCCCTAGAGGCGGTATCCAGACTGATTTCTGAAAACAGGCAGGATGCGGCCTTCTGGTGTGGGATTCTGGGAATTATGACCCATAAAAAGGAGCCTGCTACAGCGGCGGCCTTGTATAAGCTCCTTGAGGGGAATTTCAACCGCATGACATGGGATGAAAGATTTCTGTTGGAAGTTCTCATCAAGTGATACGGGAAAAATGTATTTTTAATGTATATTGATGTTATAAGAATAAAGGGAACCTCTAAGCAGACCCGGGGGGATGTGTTATTATGTATAAAATACTGATTGTCGATGACGAGCTCACAATTATCGAAGTGCTGAAGAAGCTTCTTGTTAAATCAGGATATACCGTGACGGCCTGTCTCAACGGGAGCGACGCCCTGGATAAACTCAAGGAAGAAGTCTTCGACCTCATGATAACCGATGTCCGCCTTCCCGGAATCGACGGGATAACCCTTCTCCAGAGGGCGACCGACCTGCAGTCGCACATGGCTGTCATAGTAATGACTGCATATTCGGAGGTCGAACCCGCAATAGCGGCAATGAAAAACGGGGCTTTCGACTATGTGATCAAGCCATTCAACTTCGACGAACTGCTGATCACGGTGCAGAGGGCGCTAAATTATGAAATGGCCCTTGCGGAAAATGAAGTTTTAAAGTCCACGCTCACAGCCAACTACCATTTCAACATCCTGATCGGAGACAGCGGGCCGATGCTCGGGGTTTACAGGCTGATTGAAAAGGTGGCGAAAACAAACAGCACCGTGCTGATACTCGGGGAAAGCGGAACCGGCAAAGAGCTTGTCGCAAAGGCCCTGCACAGTTCAAGCCCCCGCCACGACGCCCCGTTCATTACAGTCAACTGCGCCGCCATGCCTGAAAACCTCCTTGAATCGGAGCTTTTCGGATATGTCAAAGGGGCTTTCACGGGCGCAAACTTGAACAAGAAGGGGCTTTTTGAATCAGCGCACGGCGGCAGCATCTTCCTCGATGAAATCAGCGCCATGCCCCTCAGCATGCAGGTCAAGATGCTCAGAGTCCTGCAGGAAAAGGAAATCAGGAGGGTAGGGGGCACTGAGACCATTCCGGTAGACGTCCGTGTCATAGCCGCATCCAACGAGAACCTGGAAGAGAAAATAGAAAGGGGGGAGTTCAGGGACGACCTTTATTACCGCCTAAGCGTGATTCCAATCGAAATACCGCTGCTGAAAGACCGGGTGGAGGATATACCCCTTCTCGTCAGCCATTTCCTGGAGCAGTACGAAAAGGAGAACAAGCAGCCCGTGGCAATATCGCAGGATGCGCTCAGGGCCCTTTTCCTGTACAAATGGCCGGGCAACGTCAGGGAGCTTGAAAATGTCCTCAAGAGGGCCGCCACACTCTGCGAAAACAACACCATACTGCTGTCGGACCTCCCCCCGGCCATCTTGAGTTCCGCCTCGTCGCTGTGCGAGAAAAAAGAACCGGCAAATTCGGACAAGGGGACCCGCTCAAGGATATTCAGAAAAAGCATGAGCAAAACAAAAAAAGGATACAAAGATGAAAAAAAACAGGACTGCTAACACGTTGACGGCCTTTCTGCTGCTGGGATTCCTGTTCGGTTGCGAAACCCTTGATACCGAGAAAGCCAAGAAGGATCCCTCCTATGTGCTGACCATTAACGAAATTGTTAAACAGCAGACGAGATCCAAGGAGATCGAGAAAGATGTCCCCACATTCGGAGGCAAGACGATATGTGTCAACACAAATGCCTTTCTCCATTCCAGGAACGTCCAGGAGATTGAAATCATCCCCTCCGCAGAGAGAAAGGGGTTTTACGATCTCGAGCTAAGACTTGACTACCACGGGAAAAACATATGGATGCAGCTCAGCGTGAACAAAGCCTTCACCAAGCTGGGCTTCCTCATTGACGGGGTTTACTACAGCTCAATCATGCCCGACAAGATTTCAACCGAAGATGACGACATTGTATATCTCAGAGGCCCTTTTGACCCGGTAACGGCAAAAGCCCTAAAAGATAACGCGCGTTCAAACTATAAATATTTTAACGGAGAGCCAAAGGAGAGATAGTTTCATCTTTCCTTAATTATCATCATGACTACAGCACAAAACCTGGAGAATCTGTTTCTCGAAGCGGCGGAATCCGATAAAAAGGACGTTATCGCATCCCTGTTCTCAGCCCTAACTGCTGCGGGCGACCTGTGTTCAGGAGATATTCCGGACCATATCAAGCTCCTCCTTGAACACTGGGGGGATTCCATAGAGAATTCACAGGAGAAATCGGCTTTCTGCTTCCGGCTCTGCGAAATCGCGCCCCCTGATTCACCTGTTCTGAGGAACGCGCTCAACAAGGCCCTCAGGAAAAACGTGCCCGACGGTCTTTCAAAGAACATATCGGCATCAGCCCTCGGACTCAAGGATCCGTCCGTCTCAATTCGGGAAATATCCGACAGGTTCCTCAAACTCCGCGTATTGAAAACCGGCATATTCTTTTTCTCCGAGAAGGAGGGCAAATGGGGGTCGGTTGCATCCTTTGACACGTTGACAGGAGAAATAAACATCAGGGACATAGCGGGGAAAAAGAACTATCCGGTAGCACTGGCGAAAGTGCTTTCCGAATTCCTGCTCTTCGAAAACAGCCCTGAACTGCTGAAGCTCATCGGAGGGGATGCCAGAACCGCCAAAACGTCATTTGCGCACTGGATATCGTCCTTGAGAAAACTTGCCATTGCGCCCGTCACCGAACAGAAAACAGACAAGATAGCCTTTGCCACACTTGTGCCCGCCTTCTTTACACTCGACCAGTTCAATGAGTGGAAGAATCCCCCGGCAACAGACTCGGGAGACGGAAAACATGCGCCCGTGAAATCGCCGGCCTCCGCAAGAAACATTAAAGAGCTTCACGGAATGTTGCTGGACTTCAGGCGGAACAGCCTCAGCCTCAACACGCTCCCGGCCGACGACAAATTGAAAATCGGAGAATCATTTTCAAAATTCAAAGACGAATCATCTGTAAACGAACAGGTTTTTTTCGCTGAATCAATCTCCTTGCTCCTGCTTTGCGGCATGGCTGAAAATGATATTGCCGCACTAGTGGAAAAGATAAGGGGCAAAGCGCCTTTCTGGCCAGGCGACATTAAGGCGGCCTCCCAGGAAAACCTGAAAGTATGGGAAAAACTCCCCAGCGAGTTCATCCCCGCTTTTCTGACTGTCACATGCGCCCTCCTCTCCAGAAAATATCTTTCCTCCCTTCTGACAGTCCTCCCGCTCAGGGTTCTCAACGCGGCCGGCGATTATATTGACGAGGGGGAAATCAAGGGAAAAGGTTTTCTAACTGCCGACATGCTCGTGTACATATGGAAAAACAGGGCGAAACTCAGCAAGGGAGTTGTATCGAACCTGCATACGCGGAACATCCTCCTTGCGCTTTCGGAGATGGACACGGTTTCCTGGCAGAATGCAAGGAAGGACTTGAGGAAGCTTATCGTTGAAAACACAGATCTGCAGAAGTACCTGCTCGAAGTCCACGCCGGAAAGGAAGAGGAAATCCTTGATTCAATAAAAAACATACGCTCACTTCACCATAACGAAATCCAGAGTCTTCTCGTGAGGATGTCGCGCATTTCCCCGGAATTTAAAATTTTCCTTGAGAAAAACCAGAGCAGGGGGCCCCTCTCCTTCAAACAGGAAACCGAAGCTTCGGCGAATAAGGTTCCGCCTGTTACATCAATGAAATCATACAATGTGCGGATAAGGGATTTCGAAGATATCGTAAACAAGCATCTTCCCGAGAACACGGCCGCCATCTCCCACGCCAGAAGCTACGGCGATCTGCGCGAGAATGCCGAATATTCAGCCGCCAAGGAAAGGCAGAAGTTCCTCAACAAGAGAAAATCCGAACTTGAACACGATCTCGGCGGTGTAATACCTATCAACTTCGAGAAAATAGATAATTCTGATTATGTCAGGATCGGAACTGCCATCTCGCTGGCTTACGATGCTCACAAAGACGAAACCTATTACATTGTCGGTCAATGGGATTCTCATCCGGAAAGAAATATGCTTTCATGTGATTCAAGATTTTCAAAAGCCGTTGTTTCGAAAAGAATAGGCGAA
>JBAZRS010000340.1:0-6250 GCA_041662825.1 Victivallales bacterium
CTCCTGAGCGCCAAGCACCGAAGCGGGGATTGCAAACGAATTGGTGCAGTCGAGTTTGACTACGCCGTCGACCAACTCTATCTTCCCCTGCATTGTTGCCGGATCCATGGGATTCTTCCCGAGTTCCCATGTCGGCACAGCGTCCTGGGCCTGTGTTGCGGAAACCGCCGCCAAAGCCAACGCCGCCATTAAAAGCATTTTCATTTCATAGCTCCTTATATCTATAAATTAGGCGGCCAATGGCCGCAACTTTTTTCTTGATGCGAAGCATCCTTGGAGTGCGGGAACTTGTTACCGCCTTGTTCCGCGAAATTAATTTCGTGGAATTACCTTACTTCTGGTACGGAATAAATTCCGTAGTTAAAGGCGGCAATGAATTGCCGCACTCCAAGTGCGAATTTCGCAATTCGCAGAAAATCGAGTGTTGTAAACCCTGAAATCCCTGTACGTTAAATCAATGGGACAGCTTGAAATCACCCCCTACTTAAAAACGCACAATTAATTGCGCTACTACAAACATTTCACAATATCTAAATAAGCCCTCGCATACCTTACGCCAAATGCACGTATCGCTTCCGTATCGAAATGCAGTCCTTCGCAAATCAGTCCCTCGCTTGTGGCAAACGCCGCATTCTTCAACGAGGCAATGGCCTCCTTTGTCTGATTGACGACCGTATCCCGTTCACGGGTGTACGAAGTCAATGACGGATAACGTCCAAGTTCTCCGGCCACAACAGGAGCGTCTGGCGCAGATAATCTTTCTCTGAAACCTTTGATTGTTTTCAGGAAACGTTCGCCATAAGTCCGGGCGGTTTCAACTTTCGCCGAATCGGCTTCGCCCTGATGCCATAAGATTCCTCCGACTTCGATGACCGGATTATTTTCCGCAGCCCGCTCGAAGAACCCAATAGCCCGCTCGAAATTCTCATTCCCGGGCATCCATTGATCAAGCGATGAACCACCGCGCGCCGCCGGAATGAAACCTATCCTGATGTCCGGATAAACTTTTAAAGCCTCAAGGGCAAACGGCATTGCCAGTCCAAGCCCGATGCCGTCCGGCATATAAGGATGTTCAGCCCAGTGATGCAATGGTTCAACTGCGATTTCCGCCCTGCCGGTCGCCAGATTGAAAATGCGCTCATCGCGCAGGACAGGATTTCCGGCGATTTTTCCAAAACCCTGCATGTTCGACTGTCCGACCAAGAGGAAGACTTTCACTTTTTTGACTCCTGTTCACCAGCATGACTTTTAAAGGCTACCCTGTGCAGAATCCCGTTGAAATTGTAATCTTTTCCGCCGGCCACACCGAAACGGACACTTTCGATTTCATTGCCGGGAAGCGGCACGTCTACTATTGTGTCTATTTTTCCGTCACGCAGGAGAACCCCTTTCTTGCCGTCCGACTTGTACTCGAACATGACCCGCTTGTTTAGTTCGACGGGATAGGTGGAACTGATATAAAGTTTTTTACCGTCGAATCCGTTAGTCTCGACAGTGACTTTCATCGTGCCCTTTGCGAGCGTTATGCGGAACTGCTGCGTCTCCACAAGCCCGGCGCAATACCCGTCCGGCTTGTCGGTCGCCGTCAGATCAAACTTGATGCTGAACGGCTTTTTGAGCAGATTCTGCAATCCGGCCTTTTTCGCGTTGAAGCTGAGTTGTGTCCCGTTGGCGAACTGCATTCCGCTTTCATTCTGAACCGGCATCAGTTTCGCGGCGGGGAAAAGTTCGGAATTGAAATTCTTCTTTTCAAAATTGAAATCCGCCTCGACTTTTCCCTCCTCATTTCCCGCATCCTCGGATTTTACGCCGCAGGTTATCGCAATGAGTACATACTGGGATTCATCCAATCCCGCTTTGATCGAAAGTGACTTGATTGTCTTCTCGGGATGCGGATTCTTCCACGGCATTGTGTTCACCCCCACCGGTGAATAAGTAAGGTTTTTGCCTGTCCAGGCGATTGACGCATTGGGATACAGCGACGGATTGAACCAGTCGCCAATATCTATAAACCTGCGGATCGGAATAGTTGTCTTTGCCCCGTCCCCATATTCCAATGTGTATTCCGCGACAACACCTCCGTCCTTTCCTCCGCCCCAGCCCAGGGCGTGGAGGAACCACATCACATCGGCCTTGGCGTTCACAGGAATCGGACCGGCCTCACGCATGAGTTTCGGAGCGTGCTCCTTGCTGCCAAAACTCAATACGGCCTTATTTCCGTTCGCCTTCGGATCAATCAGTTTATATAAAACTCCGTTGAAGTCCACATCAGTCGGGAACGGCGGGACAGGCACTTCCATACCGTCCTCTTCACCGCTGCCCTTACCCGAGTGGTTGATGAGGAAGAAGCGCATGTCGTTCCTACCCTGATCCGTCCAGCCGCCGACCCCGTCATCGGCCTTGCCGTCCATGAACCCCATGTTTGCGAATTTCGCAAAATCCACAAAAGTGCATTTGTATGAGACTTTTTTGCCGAACTTGAAATCGCAGTTGAGATTCGTGAGTATTCCCGATGCGATCCTCAGCGCCTTGTCGGCTTCCTTCCCGATCGCGTGTTCCCACTGGAGCGTATCGAAAAGGATTGTCCCACTGCCGGAATTAATCTTCACAAGAAACGCCGGATCGGTCAGCTGTTTCACGTCTTTCGCAAACATGTTTGTGTTCAACACCCAGTCTCCGGTTTTGGCGACAACACTGGCGGAATCGAAAAGCGGACCGCCGTAATAAAGCTTCGGGATATACCAGGCGAAGTCGTAATTGGCAATGCCTTTGATGAGATCATCATTGACTACAGGCATTGTTCCGACAAGTTCCTTCGGAACCTTCAGCAGTTCGGATTTAACCGGCATCAGGGTTGCGATCTTCGAGAATGTCTCGGGCGTGAAGTTGTGAAGCCAGACCGTCCTGCCCTGCCCCAAAGCATCCCTGAGCGCATCGGCCTTGAATTCTGCGGAGGAGTCGATGAGAACCGGGCCTGCTGCTCCGATGCCTTCCGATATCTGCACTCCAGTGAGTCTAAGCGCGTCGGAGAGAGCGCTGTTCTTTCCCGCGAGCAGATTGAGTTTGACATGGTTTGCAGGCTTGCGGCTGCATCCGTATTCAATGAGATTTGCCATAATCTGCCTGGCCGCAGGATCCTGTTTTGCCAGTTCGAGGGTCGTCATGAGAAAGCTGCCTTTCCCGACCGGAATATCGAGGAGCGGACTCCACCTCAGACCGAATCTTCCTCCGGCGTCGATCACCACATTCAGCGGCCCCTGCTGCGGCTTCTTGAATGTCTCAAAGCTCACTACATTGTCATCGCCCCAGTAGCTGAGCTGCGCCTCTTCGACATCCCTGAGGGCGGGATGTCCGGGCAGACGCGCCCATGCCTGCGTCGCGGCATGCTGGCTGTCGCGTTCGGGAAGTTCGACGCGATACGGTTTCCAGTCCTTCTGCGGAAGCATCAGTACGACTCCGCCGTCTTCGACAAACTTATCCAGCATTTTGTCCATGCCGTTACTGAATCCGTCGACTCCGACAATGAGTAGTTTCTTCCCTGCTGGAATCACGTTGTCCTTGACAGTCTCCAGATTGTCGAGTTTAATCTCTCCAAACACCTTCTTCATACTGTTCCCGGGGTCTATGACGGCAATGTCCTTGGTCAGTCCGCTCAGGTTAAATCCGGGGATTATGAAGATGTTCTCGACATGGCGGTCTACTTCGACATCGTTCTTTCCACGGGTCCAGATAAGGCGCACCACGAATTCAGCCTTTGCAGGATATCCGAGATCGGGAACAGGTATTTCGATGTCTCCGGACCATTTCTGCCCCGGGTCAAGATAAAAACTTTTTTCAGCGTCGCAGACAAGAGAACCATTGACGGTCAGATAATATTTGATTTTATTCACCGGGCGCCTCTCGTCGTTGAAGACGGCGAGTTTCCGCTTGAAGACTCCGCCCGCATCAACGTTTGGATGAAAATCCATCGGAGCAACCGCCATCGCCTTTAGCAGTTCGTTCTTGTCGCCAGCCCAGGGGTTCAAGCCGGCGACTCCGATGTGCCGGTAATAGTTGATCATCTTCCGCAAGATCTCAACGTAGTAGTTACTGCGCTCTTTGTCCGAGGCGCCGAAGTCCGGGCCGCTTCGTGTGTTCTTCTTCCATTTGATCCAGTTGTAGATGTCGTCCCCGCCGAAACTCGAATAGCTCTCGGAGTCGCCGCCGCCGCCGAATTCACCGAGAACAAGCGGACGGTCCCATTTGAATTTCGTGTTCCAGCCTTCGCCGCCTTCCGGCTTGAGCCATTCTATGTCGTTCGGCAGCATTATCGACGAATTGGGATATTTCAGCCTGAGGGTTCCCGCGGTTCCCTCGGGATAATGAATGTTGATCACATCGAGAAGGCCGTTCCAGCTGTTCTCGCCGTCGCCCTGGAGCGGACGGGTCGGATCCTCTTTGCGCATGACATCCACTATCTGTCTGCATACCGCCATCTCATCCGGAAGATTCCTCCCCCAGTATGTTTCATTCACCAGGGAATACATGACGACCGACGGTTCGTTGCGCAGATGACGCGCCCATCTCTTGTAATAGTCCAGTACGCCCGGCAGCCAGACTTTCGCCTTTTCGGGAGCCTGCGGATAGATGTGCACCCAGGAATATGCGGATTCCGGAACAACCATTATCCCTGCGCTGTTCGCACGATGGATCAGATCCGAGTTGTAACAGCCGAGGTGCTGGCGGATGCTGTTGACAGGATAGTTTTTCTGGGTAATGGAAATCTCGTCGGGATTGTCTTCAAGCGTCTTGAGCGAATTGAGCGAGGAGTCGCGGAGCAGAACTACACGTTTGCCGTTGAGCAGGAAATCCTTGTCCTTTACGGAGAATTCGCGGAACCCGAATGTCTGCCGGTAGCTGTCGACAAGCTTGTCGCCGGCATAGAGTGAAACATCGGCCATGTACATTTCCGGAGTTGAAAGGGACCAGAGAATCGGAGCGACCCAGTTCTCGCTGATGTTCACACCTGTTTCCGCAGCGGCCGCAATCTTGAGCGGTTTGCCTGAAAACTCTCCGACAACCTGCCTGGGATCGCGGACTGAGCGCACCTTGACCTTCGGAGTCACCTCCGCTTCCGCCGTACCGTTATTTACGATTGTCATCTGGAAATCAATGTTCTTGTTTTTCACGCTGGTCTTCACGAACACGTCATCAACGGCAATCATCGGTCTGAATTCCAGCCTGACCGGTCCGCGTATGCCTGGCGAAGCCCCCATGCTCGGCGCGATATAGACTTTCGCCTTGGGATCAATGAGTCCTTCACGCGTTGTTATTCCAATCGCGAGTTCGTTTTTCCCCGCCCTGACAAATTTCGTGATGTCGAAATCAAGCGGCAGCATTGACTGGATGGATTCTCCGGCGGGCTTGCCGTTTACAATAACTGCGGAACGGTATGACGCTCCGGCAACTGTGAGATGAACCGTATGGTTTTTCAGAAGTCCTTCCGGAATATCAACGCTCTTCCTGTACCATGCGCTCAGCTTTTCCTTGACCTTGAAAGCGCCGTCGTCATTGAAATACTTGTCAGGGCTTACCGTGCAGTACGACCACTGATTGTCGGCGGATTTCAGTTTTTTTGAAAGTTCGACAGTGGGAAGCTTTGCCGTTACCCATGAAAGATTCTCCGGAATTTTGGTCATGTCAAGAGTGTCGGAGACCGCTTCCTGCCAGTCTTTGCCTGCAAGATTCATCTCCTCGCGCGGGCCGTTTGTGAAAAATTGGCCGGCATAAACAGCTTCGGAGAATAACAGCAGAAGAGCGGGGATCAATATTTTGATTCTCATCTAGGCTCCTAATATTTTCACCAGTCTTGGTTCTTTTTTTATTATATCACAGAAACAAGGTGTTGTCAATCCTGAAAACAGGAGCGTTCAACTTATGTTTTCATGTGTGTGGAAAACAGATTCAAGGTTGGGGAGCATCCGTGTAATTAGACGGCTGGAGGCCGCAACTTTAATAATTTGAACATCGAACACTGAACATCGAACATCCAACTTCGAATGAATTATTTTTTTTAATTCAATGTTCGATGTTGGATGTTCAACTCTTTGAAATTCCTTAGCGTCAAGTTAGGCGGTCACAGGCCGCAACTTTTAGTAGTTTACGATCTCCGAGCGCAAGATACTAATTCGCCTTTTGCGCCAAGGATGTCGCAAGCTACTCGCAACTTTGAAATTCCTTAACGTGAACATATCCGGTTCACCGGAACCCA
>JBAZRS010000341.1:0-6241 GCA_041662825.1 Victivallales bacterium
CGTCTGCATGACGGCCTTCAACTGGTGTGTTTTCCCCTCTGAAATCAGATTGCTGACGGCTATATTGGCCACTACCAGCTCACATGCGGCAACGAGCCCCCCCTCTTTGCAGGGCAGAAGGCGCTGGCAGATAATCCCCCGCAGACTGCCGGCCGTCATGGTGCGGATCTGCTGCTGCTGCGACGGGGGGAACACGTCCAGAACACGGTCCAGCGTGCTTGCGGCATCATTCGTGTGAAGCGTTCCGATGACCAGGTGTCCTGTTTCAGACGCAGTAATGGCCATTTCTATCGTCTCCAGATCGCGGAGTTCACCGATCACAATGATGTCCGGATCTTCCCGGAGGGCGCCCTTCAGGGCTGTTGCAAACGACTTGGTATGGCTGGTCACTTCGCGCTGCGTGACATTGCATTTTAACGACGGCTGAATAATTTCCAGCGGATCTTCAATCATGACCACGTGGTCCTTCCGCTTCTTGTTCATGACATCCACCAGGGCTGCCAGAGTTGTCGTCTTGCCGCTGTTGACCGGCCCGGTAACCAGGATAAGGCCGTTGTTGTGGTCCAGCATCTTCGAAATGTTTTCACAGTTGCTTTTGGAAAAGCCGAGCGTGTGCAGCTCGCGGATCTGCTCGGGAATCATCCGGTAGGTTCCCGCAACACCGTCCTTGTGCTCCATGATGTTGCCTCGCACGCGGTTCCCGTTTCCAACGGACATTGCGAAATCAAGGTCCTTCTTCTGGTCAAAACACGCCTTGCTTTCCGCTGAAAGCAGAATCGTGTTCAGGCGGTATGAATCTTCGGCGCTCAAAACCTGGCTGCCGAATATTTCCAGCTTGAGATTGAGCCTGATAAAAGGAACGGAGTTTGCCGAAAGATGCAAGTCGCTCGCTGAAAGAGAGCAAATGGCATTGAGAAGCTGAAGCATTAAATTCCTCAATTCGGGATCGGAAAGGCCTGAAAGATTCTCAAGCGACGGGATCTGGTTGCCAATCGAAAAGACCGTAGCCGGAGACTGTCCGCTGCTCGCCTGATTATACGCATATTCGGCGATTACCTGAATCCGGTCAACGTCACGGCACAGGCCGTCATCGATGATTTTCTGGGCAAACGTGACCAGATCCACGTTATCCCCGCTTGCGTCAATCAGCTTTTTGCAGATATCAACAGACAGGATGTGATTCTCAATCACAGCGGCAATAAACCATTGCACACTTAATTCCACGATAAAACTCCGTTAACGTTTCTTGTGTCAGAGGTAGAAGCGGAAAATACAATATGCACCAACTGCGACTTTTCAATTTTGCCAAGAAAAATAGTCGCCATTTACTCAAGGGAAACCCTCAAGGTGAGTTCAATATGAAACCCATTCGTAGTAACGTGTTCCCGGAACGGTGAGCTGGTTTCCAATCTGCATTGATGCGGCAAGTATGCGTTTTGCGCGGTTCTGTCCGGGAGAGGCTTCGACAAGGATTGTGAAGAACCCGGATTCCCGGAATGAAAATCTGCTTTTGAGTGTTGTCAGAAGACCGACGTCAAGACTCTGGCTGAGGGGGATCCGTTCATTTTTCCATAAGTTCCTGGCTTCAATGACCATGTCGGCCTGCTCGGATGAAAATCCGCATCTGCTCATAATCTGTTCCCTGGGTGCGGAAAAAAAATCGTTGTTCTGCGCCATGTTTTGCATATTCTGGGGGGGGATAATCCTGAATGCAGAAAGCCTTCCATAACTGTCAGGCTGGTAGATTTTCCCGAAACCGGGGACAAGCATGATCTCCTCCCTGAACTGCATTCTGCCGTTTCTCGGCAGCGGATAAAGCCCCTTTGCCGTGTAGTCCGACTTCTCCATCCCCTTGAGCTGGACGAAATCGCCCTTGTCCACATAATCCCCGACACAGTCGACAAACGCGCTAAAAGCCTCCTGCATTTCGGTGTTGTCGGTGAAGGCTGATTTTTGAATCTCCAGCTGCCTCGTCGGAGTGTCGCCGGAAATATCATAGCCTGAAGACATGTCAAAAATCGTGACGTCAATCTCAGTCCCGTAATAATCTATCTTGTGGAGGGTCCCGTCCGCCAGGAAGCGTTCCTGCTGTTCCTGCTCATAATCCGTGTCGCCCAGGGTCCTGTTGGAATACTTCTTCTTGTCGGCTATTATGAGCCACTGTACACGGGCGACCGCCCCTTCGGCAAGATAAGCCGACACGGAGCGGTCGGTGAAGGTCCTGGATGTATAGTTGCTGATCTGCGAAACGGTTACGGCCGATGCGGTTATCATGGCGACAAGGACGACAAAACAGAGTACCGTAATCAGCGCGGCGCCTTTTTCACCGCGGATGGCGGATGGCATATTGATTTTTTCCATGTCTCTTCCGCCTTTGTTTTACGGTCCTGTGTTTTTTGCCTGAATAAAGGGAACATCCAAAATACTGAGCGGTCTTAAATAGCCGGTTCAACCCTTATGCCGTAGTTTTCCCTCAGCCCGGAACCGGCGGTACGCCTCATCCACACTTCACCGCTCCCGTCCATCCACTCGATTCTGATCTGGATCGCCAGCGGGATATTGACGCTGTTCTCATCCCATTCCGATGTCCAGGAAATAACATCCTTCTTCCTGTCGGCGTATAGGAATGATATCGACCTGACGTTCTCCGCAAGGTTTTCGCTGTCGGTCGGCGCCATATTTGACTTGCCATCCCACGGCAGCATCGGGGTTTTCCTGTATTTTGCCACAAGGCGCCCGTTGTCAAGGGAGAGGGACATGAACCTGATTCCACCGTCATCGGCATTGTTAATCCTGTGCCGGTAGGCGAGGAGGACCTCATTGCGCCTCCCCTGGAAAACAACTTTGCTTTTAAAGTTTTCATCGGGCCACGCAAAGGGAACTGCATTTCTGAATGCGGAATCAACAACGGAGTCTATGACCTGCAAGCTCCTTGTCCTCTGGTTCTGCAAAGTTATGGAAGTCCAGGTTTTCTGGATCGTGACCATTCCCATTGAAGCGGTAAGCATCACCATGGTGAAAATCCCCACCGCAATTATCATTTCGAGTAGAGTGTATCCGGCGTTGTTTTTCACTTGTCCGACACCTGGATTATCTTGTCGATTTTCAGGGAGTGGCGTTTTTCGCCGGAGGCGCCAATAAGCTGAATCTCATATGTGGCAAGACGCCATTGCCCGGAAACGGCGTCAACTCCGGCAGGCAAATCCACGGCATTGGCAACAGTGCAGTTGACTCTCGCGTTTTTATAGGGAAAGATATCTCCGGGCACCTGTGAATTGGGGCCTGCCAGCAGGAAGTATTCGGCGCCCTGTGAAATCATGTGCTGATTCATCCACCGTTCCTTCGCCTTTGTAATCCTTATCACCGACTGCGAGCACATTGCCGAGGCCGAGATGATTGCAAAGCCCAGGACAGTGAGGGCTACAACCACTTCCACAAGCGTGAATTTCATGTTCAAAGTCCTCATTTCCGTCCCTCGTTCAATTTTTCCACTATCGCCAGGCCCGTGAGACCGGATATCCTTATGCGGAAGGAATGCCCTTTCAAACTTAAGCTGAAAGGCGTGCCTGAGCCGGTACCGTCAGGAAAGAAAACATAGCTGGGACTTTCCGAGTCAAACTCGACACTTACGGCTCCCGGGACATTTTCGGAGAGGAATTTCCCGCTGAACTCCCCGTCGGCCGATGAACCCGGCGAACTTATGGAAAAAGACTTCTGTCCGGGCTCATATGCCACCGTAACGGTTTTCCCCTGCGCCATTGCCATCATCGAGGCCTTTGAGAACAGATACTGTATTTTCTGCACAGTGGTCTCTAGCGAGAGGAATGTCGGAATCCTTCCCACATTGCTGACGACCACTCCCGTAACGAGAAGCATAATCGCGAGCAGTGCGACGAGTTCTATGAGGGTGAAAACGTTCCTGGCGATTTTCAATTTGACATCCCGATTTTACAATGAATTCCAAACTCCAAGTTCCAAATCACAAGCAAATTCCAAGCTCCGAAAGAAGAAAACAAACCAAGAGCACGCTAAAGCCGTGAACTCCAACAAGATTTTCGAACTTCGTTGGTAGTAGCGCAATTTATTGCGCGTTCCCCGGTCTTCCACTCTGTCTCGGGCAGATTGCCCGAGCTACTTTGCGCTTACTTCGGAACCTGGGATTTCCATCCAAACATTACGGCTGAGTTTCATCCCCCCAGTTGGACAGGTCAGCAGCTTCCGCCGCGCCCCCCAGCTGTCTGTCGCTGCCATAGCTGACGAGGTCAAATTCGCCGTGGGTGCCGGGAACAGTATAGATGTAGTTCCCCCCCCAGGGATCCTTTGGCACGGCCCTTTTCAGGTATGGGCCGTTCCATTTGTCGTCTCCCGGATTTTTCGCCAGGTCATCGAGCGAATTCGGCAACCTGCCGACATCAAGCCGGAAATCCATTATCGCCTGTTCAAGCAGGGCTATCTGCGTCCTTGCGGTGCTCACCCTGGCTTTTTTGACATGGTTGAAGTAAACAGGCGTCACGATAGTCGCAGTAAGCGCTATTATCGCCACCACAACCGCCATTTCCATCAACGTAAACCAGGCGATGGCCTTCCTGTTTTTTCTTTTAGTCCCCATTTGGAATCTCCCTTTGTTTTTATCTACTGTTTTCCATATGAAAAATTCAGCCCCTGAATTTTTATCACATGTTCTGCATCTCAAGTATCGCAAGAAATATTGAAAGCACGACCGACATTATGACTCCCGCCAGGAACAATATCACCACAGGTTCGAAAAGGGCGAGCAGCCTTTTGATTTTCGTCTTGAGGAGTTCCTCGTAATGCTCTGCAACCTGATTCAGCATCCCCCCCATATTGCCTGACTCCTCGCCTATCGAAAGCATCTGCAGGGCGTGTTTCGGGACATAGACGCTTTTACCGAGAGCCGTAGAGAGCTTCGCCCCCCCCTTTAGTTCGGGCGTGACGGCTGAAAATGTTTTTGATATCTGCGGATTTATTATGACGTTAACTGCAATCTGCATCGTGCTGAGCAGGTGTACATGGTTCTGGATCAGCACTGCAAGCGTCCGCAGGAACCTGCTGATTTCCGTCAATATCAGAAGTTCACCCAGGACCGGTATCTTCAGCATTTTCTCATTCCACCAGTCGGCGATTTTCCCTCCTTTCCTTATCCGTGAAATCAGGTATGCAATGACAGCGATAAGAATCAGCCACAGCCACCACAGCCCCGTTAACATGTCGCTGATTCCGACCATTACCCTCGTCGCAAGGGGAAGGGTTTTGCCCATTTCCAGGAAAATCTTCGAGAATCTCGGTATGAATACCGTAAAAAGGAGAAGTATCACCACCGATGTCACTGAAACAACAAAAGCCGGGTAGATGGAACTTGTCACAAGGAAGTTCTTCAGTTCCTTTTTATCATTCAGGAAGCGCTGGATTTCGACGACTATTTCCGTGAGCGAGCCCGTCTCTTCGCCGGCTTCGATGAGATTCGCGTAGATCTTGGGGAACCTGTTTCCGTGGTCGCGTATCAGCGCGGACAGCTTCTTGCCTTCATGAAGCCCCTTCCTGATGTCGTTCACCACCCTGGAGTAAGTCTGGTTGTCGGCACCCTGCGCAATTATTCCCAGCGCCCTCTCAAGCGGGATATGGGACTTCAAAAGGGGCGCAAGCCTGTTTGTAAAATCACAGGCGTCAAACCCCTGCCCGCGCCAGAATCGCAGGCTCTTCTCCTTGGCGAAAGTCTCAACCTGACCGAATGACTCCAGAGGGATGAACCCCCTCTGCCTGAGCCTGCCAAGCGAATCCGGCTCCGAATCCCCCTCTATGAGGATTTCCGTAATCCTGCCGTCAGAACCGGCCGCTTTGTATTTGAATAAGGGCATTTTATCTATTTCCGATCGACGATTTCCGATATTATAGTTTTTCTGAAAAACAAGGAAATTGTTTTTCTGAAAAACTATCAATGAAATGAAAAACTATTGTCAAACATTGATAGTGACGCGCGCAATTTCGGAAGCCGTTGTTATGCCGGCTGCGACTTTTTCCTTTCCGTCCTCCATAATCGTCTTCATCCCGTTCTTCATTGCCAGGCCCATGATTGTGTTGCTATCGCTGTTTTTCGAGATGGCGGAGGCTATTTCCTCGTTTATGACAAGCAGTTCGTAAATGCCAGTCCTTCCCCTGAAACCGGTACCGGAGCACGCCTTGCAACGCACTGTGTCATGATCCGTACCCTTGCCGTGGCACT
>JBAZRS010000342.1:0-6215 GCA_041662825.1 Victivallales bacterium
GAAGCCCAAGAAATCGACAATCGAAAATCTGCAATTGAAAATAATGGAGCGGGTGAAGGGAATCGAACCCTCGTGATCAGCTTGGAAGGCTGGAGCATTACCATTATGCTACACCCGCTTGAAAACAAAATTACAGGCCGTCAAAATAGCGTAAGGTTTTTTATTTTCAAGAGTATATTGGTGTTTTTATTTGGTATTGATTGCCGCCGCCTTGTTCTGGCTGGACAAAAGCGCTATATAATCCCCCAGTATCTTGGAAGATTCCTGCAGGAAAATATCCTTGTCCGTCTTCTTGGACTTGTTTTTTGCGGGCGCATCATCGTCCAGCATCGGGTCATCAAGTTTCATGAGGGAAAACTGCTGTTCGGAGATTTTCTTTTCCTCCTTGTACAGGTTCCACCTTTTTTCCTCATTGAGCGTGACTGTCTTATTCTCCCTCATTTTACGGAACCGCTCAATGTTGGTCTCCAGGATTTTAAACTCGTTTTCCGAGTGCCTGCGCTTAACCGATTTTTCATTTAGCGCAGGAATGGATTTCCCCGTATCGGAAAAAGCCTCATATTTGACGGGTGTTATAGTGTCCCACGGGAGTGAGTGATCCAGATATTCCTCGCCAATCTCCATGGCATCGGTGAAGGAGGGGAAAATTATGTCTGGTCGGACGCCTTTGTTCTGAGTTGATTCGCCGTTGATCCTGTAGAATTTGGAGGTGGTTATCTTCACTGAGCCCGAAGGCGATTTGACTCCGTAATGCCTCAGGAAGGTGTCCAAATCGAAAATAGTCTGGACAGTCCCCTTTCCATGGGTGTGCATGTCGCCAATTATTATCCCCCTGCCGTAGTCCTGGATTGCGCCTGCGAAAATTTCGGCGGCCGAAGCGCTGAGCCTGTTAACCAGCACCACCATGGGGCCGTCATAACATATATTCCTGTCGGGATCGTTCTTAATCTCAACCGAACCGTTTTGATTCCTGACCTGGACGACCGGGCCGCGTTTGATGAAAAGGCCGGTGAGAGAGACCGCCTCGAAAAGGCTTCCGCCGCCGTTTGACCTGAGATCCAGGAGAAGACCGTCGATTTTCTCCCTGTTGAAGTCTGCGAGTATTTTTTTCACATCGTTTGTTGAGCTCTTGAAATTCTCCTTTCCGCTGGACGCCCCGTCGAAATCCAAATAAAAGGACGGCAGTGTGAGCACTCCGACCTTCAACTCGGTCCCGTCCTCGGTCTTCACCTTGCGGATTTCGCTTTTCGCCTCCTGCTCGGTGAGTTTCACGGTATCCCGCTTTATGGCGATTATTTCGGGTATTGCGTGCATCCCCTTGTCGCCTTTCATGACAGTGAGCTTCACGGTGGTATCTTTTTTCCCCCTTATCATCTTGACAACTTTTGTAAGAGGCATGTCAATGACATCCACCGGCTCGCCATTTTCCTGGGCTACGGCGATAATCCGGTCTTCCGCCTTCAATTTCCCGTCAAGATCGGCCGGTCCTCCGGGGACAATGCTGATGATCTTGGTATATCCGTCCTCGGTGGTGAGAGTTGCCCCTATACCGACAAGTGAAAGCTTCATCTGGATGTTGAAGTCATCCACCGTGCGGGGTGACATGTAGCCGGAGTGCGGGTCGTAGACGTTGGCAAGCGCCGAAAGATAAAGTTCGAGAACGTCAATGGCTTCGTTCTCCTTCAGATATTTGAGGTTGTTGTTGATTCTCCGCATGACGCGTTCTTCCGGCGTCCCCTTGTCCCATTTCTGAATCAGGGACGCATCTTTTCCCTTGACTTCCGCTTCCGTTTTATTCTTTTGCTCTTCGGCGGCTTCTTTAGCGGCCCTTTCAATGAGTCTGAAGCTGACAATGTCGTTTTTTATCTTCAGCCTCCAGAGGTCCCTCTGTTCTTTTGCATTGGCCGGCCACTGCGCCTTTGTCCGGTCTACCGTATAAGTCTCATCGGTGTTGAAATCCAGTTTCTCCCTGATTATCTCTTCAGCCATGTTCCGGCAATCTTCGGCTTTGAGCAGCAGGTAGTTGTATACCGCAAAAGCGAAAGTGGCATTGCCGTCAAGAAGCATCCCGCCCAGTTCAGTGCGGTATTTTTCAAAGACCTTGATGTCTTCCTGGGTCAGATAGAGTTTGGCCGGATCCAGCATTTTGAAATATTCGTCGAACAGCTGTTTTGAAATCTCATTGTCCAGAAAGTGGCGCCTGTAATGCTCCTTGCTGAAAATATTGGCGGTAATGCGGGCGACTGTCCCCTGATCCTTGTTGGGTTCAACTGCACGGCCGCCTGTCGCCGCCAGGAAAATACAGGCGGATAACGCCGTAATCCCAAGGAAGCGGGAAAAATATTTCATATTGCTCATTTTATACCTCGGTATTTATTATGTTTGCCGGAAAAACAAATATGTATTTTGATTTCCAGTTTTCAACCCTTATCCGGAGATGAGGATGAATTTTCACATTGCAACAATATCATTTTATATAGACAAGCGATAATCATGAAAGTTCAATTTTCCCCTCACATTGAAAGAAATTAAAAATGCTTGAGTTTTTCACATATATTCAGGTAAATCAATGAAGTCCGCGCCATGAACATGGCGGAATAAAAACATTGAAAACTGTCATTGATTCTGTTGAAAAGGCGTTGTAAGGAAAACTAAATGAATTAGGTTATGAGTCCTTTGCCCGATTTAACTCATCTGACAAGAGCTTTATACCCATGACAATATTGAATATGAAATTTTCAAAGCCTTTCCTGCTGCTGCTTATTGTCTCTATCTGGGCCGGGATTTATCTGCCCGGCCTCGGCAAACGTGAAATTCAGGGAAATGAACCCAAGAGGGTGCTTCCCGCAATGACCATGATAGAGACCGGCAACTGGATAACCCCGGAGCTGGCAGGAGAGCAATACTACAAGAAGCCCCCGCTTGTAAACTGGATAATTGCAACATCATTCCTCATCTTAGGAGACCAGTCCGAGCTCGCCGCCCGCCTGCCTTCGGCGATTTCAGTATTGTGTTTTGTCCTCCTGCTGGTCCTTATGCCCTCAGCATGTATAAGTTACGAGGGAAGGTTCATTTCCGCAATTGCATTCCTCACATCGGCGGGAATAGTTGACAAGGGGCGGCTGATAGAAATAGACGCCTTATATGCCAGCATAACCGGCATAGCCGTGCTTTTGTGGCTGAACATGCGTTCTCCGGATTATCCGAAATGGCTGATGTGGCCGCTTGTCGGATTGACACTCGGGCTTGGCCTGCTTCTCAAGGGACCGGTCATTCTTCTGTTTTTCTATCTTACCGTCATATTCATTCTTCGCCATGAGAAAAAGCTCAAGGAACTCGTCAGCTTAAGGCATATGTCCGGCATATTTGCCATGCTGGCTGTATTCCTGGCATGGGCGCTTACCGCCTACGCGATGAAACCCCATGCCACCGAAGTTGAAAAAAAGACGACAATGGGCGGGGAATGGATTTCAGATGTGCTGGATTGCATGGTCGGGATGGACAAACTCGACATTGTCGGCTGGGCAGTGAATTTGGGACAGGCTTTAACCTACTTCCTCCCCTGGCTTTTATTCTTTCCGCTATTAAGGAATAAGGAGTGCATGGCTGAAATTCCGGAAGACAAGAGACGTCTGCTCCATGGACTGATGATGGCGACTGTATCAGGCTTCATCCTGGTAAGCCTCATGCCCGGAACCCGCGCCCGCTATTTCGTCCCCCTCATATCAACATCCTGCATCCTGACCGGATTGCTGCTTTCAAGCATCGCGCTGAAGAAAACCGCATGCAATGTGTGGAAAAATGCGCTTCTCGCATTTTCCCTGCTCTCAATCCTCTCGCTTGCCGCAGGAGTATGCCTTGTCAACATGCGTTATGCCGTCCCCATGTTCAAACATTTCAAAGTTGAAACGACCTCGCCTCTCGAGTTTTCACATCTTGTTCCGGCATTGGGGACTGCTGCCGCCACGCTCGGAGTCTTCATTTTGATTTATCGCTCAAGAAGGAGAATTTGCGACTCCCTCACATTGCCCGTCTTAACCGGATTGCTGACTGTTGTTCTCTCATTGCAGTATGCCTGTTTCGCGCTGCCGGTCATGAAACAGTTCGAAGTCAAACGCCCCTTTGGAACGGAAATCAACAGATTCCTGCCGCCCGATGAACCTGTGTACCTGTTCAATTTCGGAATCTCAAACTATAAGCCATTCCTGTATTACATAAGGCCTCCGGTAAAATACATATTCGAATATGATGAGATAACTGACAAGGTCAACTATGCGCTTTTCGATGCGGACCTTTATGGCAAAAAGCTGTTCGAACCGGGAACTGTCAAGAGAAAACCGTTGGTGCTGACCAACATCAAATTAAAGAAACGCAAATATATCCTTGTTCAATTCACAGAGCCGGTCCCGGCCCTGAAATAAGCCTGCGCCATCAATGAAAACCGCTAAACGGCGTATTTGCCGCCTATTTTCCGGCACGCTTTGATTTTACAATATTTGAGTGTAAAATATGAGCTTGAACAGGTTAGTATCAATTCGGAGGATTTCAGGGAACAGTCACCTGTCTCCCACCATTCGTCGCCAACGCTTCCCTGAGCACTTCGAAAACAAAGAGATTCTTGATGTTAAGGTTCTGCAATTCATGTAAGAAACAGGTCGAGCCGGTCTCAAATACAGCATCAGGCAAATTCACCTGCGCAGACTGCGGTGAAGAAATATACACGCCTTCCGTGGATCAGTTGCGCAAGGGAATAGTCATCAACGGTTTCATGATAGATGGCAAGCTGGGGCAGGGGGGCATGGGGGTCGTTTACAAGGCGAAACAGCTGAACCTTGAGAGATATGTCGCGCTTAAAGTGCTGTCGGACGAGCTCGCAAGAGATGCCGAATTCGTCGAAAGGTTCTTCAGGGAGGCCAGAGCCGCCGCAAGCCTCAGCCATGCAAATATCGTCCAGGTCTACGACGCAGGCAGCACCATCGACGGGATTTATTATTTCGCAATGGAACTCGTAGAGGGAGAAACCCTCGACACGAGGATTTCCAGGGACGGGCTTCTCCAGCAGAAGGACGCCATGGAAATTGCCGTTAAAATCGCCTCCGCACTTGATTACGCATGGGAAAAACAGAAGCTCTGCCACGGCGACATCAAGCCGGACAACATAATCCTCAACAGCAGCGGCGGCGCGAAACTCGCAGACCTGGGGCTTGCCAAGTCAATCTACGACAAAAGCGATTTCAAGGAAGGCGTAATGGCCACACCGCTTTACGCGCCTCCGGAGGTGGTCTCGGGCGACATACACAGGATCGACTGCCGTTCGGACATGTATTCCTTCGGTGCAACACTTTATCACATCCTGTCGGGAATGCCGCCGTTTTCGGGTGACGATCCTGAAACAGTGATGAGGAAACACCTGAATGACAAACCCGTCCCGCTCTCCGAAACGAACAGGGAATTGAACCCGGCAATATCAAATTTGGTTGACCGCCTGCTGTCGAAAAATCCGGAGAACCGCCCGGCATCATGGAAAGAAGTCTGCAAATCCCTCGACAAGATCCATGATGTTGAACGGAAGGTTTTCCATAAACCGATGCATAATGTTGCAAAACCGGCCCGTCTCCAGCCACCGGAGGCGGCAACAGGGGAACAGACGGCCTCCGAACCGCTTTTAAAGATAATATTCACACTTCTGGCGGCCGCAGTGATCCTGGTTGTCCTGACCGTCGCAGCATACATTTACATTGATTCCAAAAAAGAGGGCGCACACCCGGCGGCATCACGGGACGAAGCTCCCCCCATGGCCACCCGCCCGATGACGGATAATGTTCAGAATGAATGGGCGAAGGTGAAGGCCGCGATCGGCAAGGCAGATCCGGAAACAGGGATCGGGCTGATACAGGAATATGTCAAACATTACCCTTCAAACATACCTGCGGATGCCGACAGCCTGCTTCAGGAGCTCAGGCAGAAACTCCTGTCCTTGCAGAAGTCAAGGGAAGATGCAAAGAACAGGGCTGATGCAATCCGGAAGGATGTAGCCGATCTTGTCGGATTGCTCGCCGCCGCAGATTTCAAATCCATGGAAAAGCAGAAACTAGAAGGGTTGAGCAGGGGGATAGAGCGTAACCTGGCCGTTGTTTCAAAAGAACCTGAAACAGCAGTCCCCGCTGAAAACGTGAATGCGCTCAAACAGGCGCTGCATCAGATTTCCGGCATCC
>JBAZRS010000343.1:0-6209 GCA_041662825.1 Victivallales bacterium
GAGATGGCGGTTGATCAGGAATCCGGGGATCATCACCACCTGTCCCGGGATCATCATCGTCGCAAGCATGATTGCAAAAAAAACGTTCCTCCCCGGCCACTCCAGCCTTGAAAATGCATATGCCGTGATCGTGCAGGAGAATATCGTCAGGACTATGTTAAGGATGCAGAGACAGAAACTTGTCATGATGTAACGAGCAAAGGGGACTTCCCGGAACACCGAAAGATAGTTGCGCATTATCTTGTCATGCCATGCCTGCAGAAGTCCGCTCTTCATGAGCTTCACCCTGATCTCGAAATCTTTTCCCACGCCCGCGCCGCTTTCCTTCAGCGCATAATAGGATTTGCGCGCTATCGGATCCGCCTTGTCGGTCGCCCAGCGGAGCTCTATCTCCGTCCAGCTGGGACCGCTGCATGTGATAACGTCGTCGGTGCGGTAGATCTTCCCGTCCCTTGCCACTTCAAAACAAATCCTCGCCCAACTGGCATCCCCCCTGAATCCCACATACATGCGGTCTACGACGGTGGAATCCTCTGAGGGAATCCGATATGCAAAAATGACATTTCCCCTCCCCGCGTAGTCAATGTCCGCCTCTTTGAACTTCATGCCGCGCAGACTGCGCTCTGCGAGTTTCGCATTGCCGGACGCCACCCGCCAGCCATCCTTCGAATCGACGACTTCAATCCTGTTGCCCGTTCGGATCTTCACCTTGCTCAGGCAGAAACGGCGGAACACCCTGTCAAAGGTGTCTTGCAGCAAATCCTCGGTGACAATCTTTCCTGCATCGCCCACTATCGCACGGCTTCCTGCCTCTACCGCCTCGGGAAGCAGCTTTTTAGGTATCGGGCCGATTCCGGGATTCTCATTTCTCCACAGGCGGGCGTTCTCCTTTGCTGCAAACTCCCTCACGTCATCGCTGATGCGGTTGGATATCACGAACATCAGCCCCCGCATCATCGCCTCCTCATAGTCCTTTGCGAATTTCGCAGGAATCGCGGCGGCTTCGGGATCACCGGGAACCTTCGGTGTCCATGAACGCAGCCTTGACTTGAGCATAATTTCAATCTCGGGGCGCGCGCTCTCCCAGACTTGCCTGTCAACCAAATCCAGATATTCCACCTTGTCAAACTCCGCGGTATCGAAATACGGAGTAGCATCAGTCACATGCGGAGCGGTCGGCAGGAGCCTGAACTTGCTGGACGCCATCTCGCCCTGCACTTTCGCGCTGTTGCAGACCATCCAGATGAAAGGGAATACGAAGACCATGCTGAAGCCGATGAGGAATGCGTGCAGCACCATCCTCTCGGTGATCCCCTTCCTGTTGTATGCGGCCATATTAAATCCCCGTTGTTATTCTGCGAATTGCAAAATTCGCACATGGAGTGCGGTACCTTGGTACCGCCTTTTTTCTGACAAGCTTGCTTGTCAGTTAAACGAGGAGCAAGCTCCTCTGAACAAGGCGGTAACAAGTTCCCGCACATACTATAATAAATACGGATTATTGATTGGAAGTATGGCCTCCTCTAAATTAAGACGAGACAATAGAAGAGACAAACAACAGAGGAGGCCATGATGAAAGTTACAATGAAAGCGGCAAAAATCAACAGGGGAAAAGAACTGGTATTGTCATGCGATGTCGGGAAGTCTAAAATCACATGTCATGCTGAATACGGTGGTGAATGGTCTGGACATGTCCTGGAAGGCGGTTTTATGAACAGGGGAAGTGAAATTCAAAAGAATCTCGAGGCCATTGCCTTGGAAGCAAGAGACAGGGGATATGAGAGGCTTTGCGTCATATGTGAAGCAAGCGGGGGATACGAGAAGAGGCTGCTTCAGACTGCAAGGTCGTTGGGACATGCGACGTGGTATGTAAGCGGTGAAGCTGTCTCAAAGATGAAAGCCGTGGAATCGAACGACAGCGAGAAGTCGGATGAGAAGGATCCGCGTGTAATACATGTTCTCGGGAGGATGGACAAGGTATTCAAAGACAGGCAGATGAGCCCGGATTACAGGAAGCTGCGAATTCTCGGGGGTTACTATGAGGATGAAAGCAAGGCGGCAGGCAAGGTGCGTACTGAGATTAGTTCAGCTGCTGACCGCCTTTTTCCGGATCTTGATTTCCCGCGCAAATTCCTATACGGGAAAACCGGCTGTGCACTTGTCAAACTCTTTGGTTTCAACCCGTGGAAGATAATCAACGAAGGGCGTTCTTCTTTTGCGAAGAGAATGAGAGGGATGGTGCATGCCGGGAAATTGAATTTGGAAAAGATATGGCAGGCCGCAGAATCAAGCGCTCTCCAGGTCATTGATAAATGGGAGGTGGAAATTCAAGAGAGGAGACTTGTTGAACTCTTTGCGGAATTGGAGCTACACGAAGCGAGAAAGGCGTGTCTGCGTAAAGAGATGCTGGAGATTTACCGGCAGTTGCCTGAGGCGGGCAAGCTTTCCCGCGTCGGAAAGGAATTGGAGTTCCAGTTTGCCCGGATAGTGGCAGAAACAGGAAATCCCGGGGACTTCAAAAGCGCACGCCAGATAATCCGGTATGCCGGACTTAACATACGTAGGCGGTCAAGCGGCAAGTACGAAGGGCATAGCAAGATCTCAAAGAAAGGCAGGCCTCTGCTCAGGAAAGTTCTCTTCCAGTGCGTTTTCTCGTCCATGATACGCAAGGGCGGTATTTACCACGATTGTTACCAGCGGAAGAAGAAGGAGCTTGCCAATGGGATGAAAGCAATCGTGGCGGTAATGAGGAAGGCCCTGAAAATGATTTACGGCATAGTTGTTTCTGAAAATGAATTTTCCATGGAAAGGGTCTTTGACTGCAAAGCTGCATGAATCGTTAAATCACATAGGGTGGACACTTCAATCCGGGAATATCAGAATTTTAAATGTTTAATAATATCAAGGTAATGAAAGTATGTTTTTTGGGATTCGTCCGAAGATGCTCGCTTGGAGTTTTACGGTATTTAACCGTCAACACCGCACAATTTATGGCACTCCGGACGAAACCCGCCACCACGGCCGATAAGGTATGAGCGTCACCTCCGGGATGACCAGAAGAAGAAGGTACTATTGCCGGGTGTTCTTATCCTGAAAAACAAGTTCACGCCATAAAGGAAATAAATGAACAAATAGAATTCGAAAGAGAATATATAAAAAAGATATTGAATTGGAGTGAGGTACTCCAAGGTCAGTCCGAAGCGACTGACGTAAATATGGACTTGGAATTTTAAGTTGCGGCTTCCAGCCGCCTAATTTAAATATAGAGGATAAAACATGATCAAGGCACTTTTTATTTCACTTGTCATCTCCATCGCCGTCTCCGTAAGAGCCGCCGATGATGAAATTCCAAAACTGGTCTTCACCCATGCCATGGGCATGATGCCGGCCGTCAACTGGTATTCCGCAAATGGAATCTTTCCGCTCAACGAATATGCAAAAACCAAGGATCCCAAGGACTTTGCCGTCGCCTATGGCGGGTCCAGGCGCATTTCAGGACTCGGATTCTATTATTCATTTATGCGCAATGACTCCAGCTATAACTTCAATGAACCGTACCACCTCTGGTGGGAAAGGAAACAGACACAGGCCCATCCCGATTTCATCCCTTACGATGTTTCCCAGCTGGAGGACCGTTATAAATGGGATCTTAAAATGGCCGAGGAAGCGGGAATAGACGCTTTCGGACTCTGCCTCTCCGGCAACGAACCGTCCTACAAGCACGCGGTCAGCTGGTTCGACACCATGGAAAAGATGATCAAGGAGAAGCCCGACACCAAACTCCGGGTGACCATGGCAATATGCGGTGATGACCTCCCGACACCGGAGCATCCGGAAAAATACGAATGGCTGAGGCGATTTGTGAAGGAGCGCATGGACAGTCCGGCATGGCTGCGTCACAAGGGGCGCATCTTTTTCATGGGTTACCATAATCAGATTGCCTGGAACTCCAAGGACGGCACCAATCCAGAATACATGAAAGGAGCTGTTGAGAAACACAAGAAATTCTTCGCCTCGCTCGGCATCGATCCCGTCTTCATTTTCGACGGACAGGAATATGTCCTGGGAGATTTTAACGAACCAATCAAACAATCGCCGGACGTATTGAAACCGGTAGCGAAAATTGTCTGCGATGAATTCGCAGGCTATTCCTGCTGGGGCGGCGTGATCCCGGACGAGATCTATCCCAAAAACTACACGGCCATATCCGACGAGGTTAACAAGCTGGGAAAAGCCTGGATGATGCCGATAGTAGACATTCACAGCGGAGTCGGACAATTTTACAAGAGCCTTCCCGGCGTCGAACGCCTGATCAACACCTGGAACTTCGCTGAGAAGACAAATGCGCGCTGCGTCCAGCTGGTCACATGGAACGACACCGCCGAGGCGACCGGTTTCCAGCCGTCCATATCCTGGAATTACGCCCTCTGGGCGCTGAACTCAAAATACATGTACCGCTTCAAACACGGGAAATTCCCCGAAGAAAAAGAAGACAGCATCTTCCTCTTCTACCGCAAATACCACAATGATGCTGATCCATATCTATATCCTAGGGCGACTGTCGAACGCGACCGCGACAAATGGGGTGAGACGGACGACATGCTGCATGTCATAGTCTTTGCGACTGATGGCGGAAAATTGGAGGTTACCGGCACAGGTGAAGGCGTGAGCAGGCGTGATCTTGTGAAAGGCTTCAACGAATTCAAATTAACCACCGCAGTCGGGAAAGAAATCTCAGCGAAGATCCTCCGCAATGGAAAAATGATCCAGGAACTTGTCTCCCCGGAAATCGTGACCGATCGTCCATACAGGGAGGATCTCATACCCTGGGGATGGAGTTCATACTGCCGCAAGCTCTATGACCGCGATTTCGGACCCAAGTTCCGTCCGATTTCCTATTACTCTCAGCGCTACGGCGACGGCATCCCGGACTGGTTCCGCCTGCATTACTTCGCTACGACCGAACTCAAGCCGGGCGTCACAGGGGCGGGAGATGATCCCGACAAGGACGGTGTCGACAATCTCCACGAGTACCGGGCAGGTGAAAATCCCTTGGTTATAAACCCAAAATATTCTCCCGGTTACACATGGGATGAACTGACCGCGGCCCTTTCTATGGTCACTAACCTTCCTGCCGCCGAACGCATCAACATGAATCCCTTCCCTGACAAGAACGGGAAACTCGTCCACACATTCCTCTATCAGTCAAACGGTGTTTTTGACGGACAATATCCCCACATGCTGAAATGGGTGAACAACGTTAAGGGCGCCCAGACAGGCTGGGCGTTCCGGACGGCAATCAAACAAAATTATTTCCTGAACGGCGAAGGAACCATTTGCATGAACTTGCTCAAAGACTGGGCCGGCATCTACCGCTTCTGGAGTCCGGCGGACGGAGTCATCAAAATTTCCTGCACCTTCACAGTATCGGATAAAACGGATGTAGACTTTTTCATCAAGGACGGTGTAAAATCCCTCTTCAGCGCAAAGCTCAAGCCGGGCGAGACAAAGACCGCCGAATTTGAAGTCAAGGTGAAAAAATGGAGCCGCATCGACTTCATAGCCTACGCTTCCGGCGGCGACAAGGCGAAAATTTCAATGAAACCCGTGATCACCCTGAAGAGCATTCAGCCCTGAATTCCAAGACACGTAAATGACGTTGCTCGAAAAGGTAATCTCAAAATGAAATTTGTCTTAAAAAGTAACACAGACATTCCTGTCTGTGGGTTCAAATTTCATTTTCCGTCACAGACCAGACTTCGCTGAGAAGCTACGACATGGTAGACAGGAATGTCTGTGCTACCCATTTTCGAACAAGGTCTAGTTAGAGCCTGCTCGAAAAGGTTTCCTGGAACAGCTCTTGCGAGCTTGACTACCAACTAATTCGTCTCAAATTCAAAGTTTTTGTTGGTAGTTAACCCCGTAAGGGGTGTTCTTATTATACCTTTTCGAACAACGTCTAGTTAAAGGTTCATTAAAAGTAACTCGTCCGCCGCAGAGCCTGTCGGACTTAGAAATGGGTGTGACTGCGGGCGATTTTGCTTGTAGTAGTCCGCCTGAGGCGGATTTGCGCGTTATTCTTGGTTTTCAGGTTCCAAAAAGAACGCTCGAACACGAGCTACTACGAGCATGAAATCCTAAGTCCGACAGGCTCTGCGGCGGATGACCCGATAGACGCGGGTCAGATAGACCCGCGCTACCTTCAAAAA
>JBAZRS010000344.1:0-6200 GCA_041662825.1 Victivallales bacterium
TCAAAAAGAATTTATGAACGGAGGCGTATCGAAGCGATACGCTGAGAGAAGAACATTCTTTCTTGAGCCAAAAAGATCCGCAACCCGAAGGGAGACTGATTCTTATGGATTCCGGCTTCGTCTTAAAACCGCTTACATACCACCTTCGGGTATGCTCGCAGTTTTCTTCCTTGCCGTTTATCCATAATCTCCAGTCTCGCGCCATATGCCAATTTTTAGAGGTTCCCTGAAAATCACACTGAAAGGAAAATTTATATTTCCACAGGTTCACTCAAGAATTACTGGAATTGGCGGAAAGACGTATTAGGTTTTAAGTTTATATTGGCAAATTGGAGGACTTTCTTGCAGGTTATGGCAGGTTTTATGCTTGCCATTAAACTTGGTGATCTTTCAATATCAACCTCTTACATAAAACAGCTCGGAGATATTTTGTTATGGAAAAAGAATTTGATGTTTCATGTCCGAAATGCAAAGCCGTCTTCAGGGTCCCGATTGAACTCGGCGGGGAAGTAGCCGAATGCGCAGAATGCGAATCCGTTTTTGAAATTCCACGCCCCGCACCGGCTGAAATCCGCGACATAAAGGAATCAGAGAAGTTAAGGGTATATGAACTCGGAACGCCTCCAAACAGCCATGGTACTGCAAAACTCTCAAGAACTTCAATAGGAATGATCCCCATCATAAAGGATCGTTTCCTGTCCAAATCCAAGCCGCTCCCGCCGCGAAACTGACACAGTGAAATTTCCTGTTGAACTTAAGGCGGATGGCTGTATATTCCAGCCGCATAAACAAACCATTGGAGGCAGTATGAATCTTCTTCTGAGAATCACAGTTCTTGTTTTCATTTTTACCGTTTCAATGTCAGGGCTTTACGCGCAGAACAAGGAGGCGACTGCGGTTAAACTTGAAAAGCCCACCCTTGCGGTTCTCCCCTTTGTCCTGGAGCCGCGCAACATACAGATCAACGTGAATGACAGCGAAATGAAGATACAGGTCGTTGAAAGCGAATTCGCAGACCAGCTCCTCCAGAATCTCGTCAAGTCCCGCAAGTTCACAGTGCTTGAGCGCTCCTTTGTCGAAAAGATCATGAAGGAGAACAAGCTCACTGAATCAGATTACGCAAAACCCGGCGAAGACCAGAGGATAGGAAAACTCCTCGTTGCCGACTACCTGGTTGTCGGGCATGTTGACAGGGTGGAATTCTATCTGGAAAAGAAATTCATCGAGATAACCAAGGAAACCTCCATAAGGCTCAAGGCCACCATGAAAGTCCATTTCAGGGTCGTCGAAACCAAGTCCGGAAAAATCGTCTGCGCCAACACCATCACAAAGAAACTCGACAGCAGGGACATTCCCTCGCAGGAGCGCAAGAACATGACCGGCGGCGATTACAGGGACATGCTTTTCTCCAACACCGCCACCGCGGCGGCAACATACATACTGGAAGGAGTCTATCCCGTAAAAATAGCTTCGGTGCAGGGTGACGAACTTGTGATCAACCGCGGCGAAGGCACGGGGATAAATGTCGGCGGACTGTATGAAGTTTACGCTCAGGGCGAAGCCGTGAAAGATCCCGACACTGGTGATATCATAGGTTCCGATGAGACAAAAGTCGGCTTGATAGAGATAACCGCCGTCCAGCAGAAATTCTCCAAAGCCAAGATAGTCAAATCGGAAGGTTCTCTTGCAATCGGCGCAATCTGCCGACAGGTTGAAAAGAAGCAGAAGGATGAGGAACCCGCAACTCCCCGCGCAACACCGGGATGGTGACACCTAAGGCGGGCTGTGCCCGCAATCCAAAAGGCATGAATAACTATTTTCGAACACGATCTGTCCAATAACTAAGTGTGGACAAAAAGCAACTGGAATCAATTCCGCTGGATATTTGGTGTTCAAATTTTTCACATTCCCATGGAAGAGGCTGATTTCAATGATTATAAACCTGAGCATGACTTTAAAAACAATAAAATATATTTTTCTCCTCTCCCTGGTGCTTACCACGGGATGTTCCTCTATTTTCACCACAAGGTCGCAAAAAGAGGAACTGATGAAAGTCTACGCTGCCGGCGATTATGAGAACGCCGTGAAAATCGTAAACAAAAAAGCTGAAGCCAGGGCGGGCACCGGCGATGAACTTATGTGGCGGCTCGAACAGGGAAAAATCAGGTTTGACGCCGGAGATTACAAAGGCAGCCTCGAAGCTTTCGAGAAATGCGAAGCCCTCATAAGGGACTTCGATGACCGCGCCTCGGTCAATGCAAGGGCCGCCGGTGCTGAAACAGGTTCCGCATTCACAAACCAGAACGCCCTGCCCTACAAGGGATTCAACTACGACAGGATCCTGCTCAACACCTACAAGGCCCTCGACTATTTCGCCCTCGGGAACGCTTCGGATGCCAATGTGGAACTGCGCCGCGCATACGAACGCCAGAAAGAGGCTGAGAAAAACTTCGCGGACGAGATAAAGAAACAGGAAGAGGAAAACAGGAAGGAAGGGGAAAAGGCCGGAAAACAGGTCACTTTTGACGGGCTTGAAAAGGAACATCCGGAACTCAAGAAATCCTATGACGAGATGAAAAGCAAATCCAACAAGACGTATGGCAACCTCATGAACCCCTTTGTAACCTACATGTCAGGCATGCGCTATCTGATGGACAAAAACTATCCTGAAGCCGATGTGGATTTCAGGAACCTATACAAAATGGACACGGATAACCCGTTGATTCAGCAGTATTATGTGACGACTTCGCAATATATGGCCAACAAGATTCCAAAGGAGCTGACAGGAATCAAGCCTTTCAGTTATCCCCTCAACACGAACACAGTATTTGTAATCTTCGAGAACGGGCTTGCTCCGGCGTTCAGAGAGCAGAAAATTCAGATTGTCCTGCCTACCGGCTATTCGGGAATAGCATATTCCGACCTGGAATATTTTCCTGTCTCAATAGGAAGCCTGGAGATCATGAATTCCTCCGGGACCTCATTCAAGACACTTACCATTTCAGCCATGGATTCGGTCGTGTCCGAGGAATACAAGGAGATATTCCCGGGAATGATAACGAGACTCGTCGTATCGACAATAGTCAAGGAGGCCGCCAGCGCCGCCGCAGTGGTGGCCGCCAGCCAGGTGGAGGGGGCCGGAGGCGTCGTCGCAATGGTGGGCACAGTTGTTGGAACCAGCGTCTACAAATACACATTCAACACTGCCGACACCCGTTGCTGGCAGACACTTCCGCGGGAATTCCAGGTTGCGCAAATTCCAATGCCCGAAGACGGCATCCTGAAAATACGGGCCACTTCACTGGACGGGACAATGTTATCTGCAGAACCGACCGAAGTGAAAATTGAAAAGAAGCGGGCAATAATACATGTTCGCCAGGCCGGACAGGGAAACATTTCAGTGAGGGTTTTCGAGATTGAATAAATTCCGTATTTTGGAGTTCACGCTTCAGTTTGCATAATGGAAAGAACAGCCTGAAGGCCGGACTCCAAAGTTTGAAAAAGATAACTCTGTTGGATAATGAATGTTGATTGGAATATATTAATACAAATTAAAAGAGGCGTATCCATGAAAATGAAATTGTTGATGCTTCCAGCAATGGCACTTGCGATATTCTCACTGCCCGCCTGCAACACCCCGGTAAACACTGTGGAAAACACCGACAAGGTGATGGAAAAGGATTTTGTCAGGAACAAGCGAGTTGTCACTGATGAAGGCCTGGGTGACAGACTTCAGATTGTCAGTGTCGACAAGCAGGAACTTCCTACGGGCCTCATGAAGGTTCAGGTTTCGATAAGGAATTCCAGAAAATCGGACTATAAGTTCGCCTACAGGTTCCAGTGGTTTAATGAAGCGGGAATGGAAGTTGTCACTTCCGCGACAACATGGATTGAAAAAGATGTCAGCGGCGGCGAGGAGTTTTTCCTCTCGGCAGTATCGCCCAACGAGAGATGCAAAGACTACAAGCTGATGATGAAATCGCTGTAAACGATATTTCCCTTCCTGCTGAAGCCGGAAAGGGGAATTATATGGTCTCATCAATTGAAATGTTCTTGAGCATGGGTTCCCCTATTGCCTTCCACAAGTCGTCCCAAACTTTTGCGGGCCCCTCAAAAGTGAGGATGTAAACAGTACCGCTGCTGTCGTTGGAAATATAAAGCCTGCGTACCGTCACACTCGCATTTTCGTCCGAGTTGTCCACATACATGTAACCTATCTCTTTGAAGATGCCCTTCCTGTCGTTCCATTTCTTTGTAAATTTGACCTTTTTTTCAGTCTTCTCGACGGCTTCAGCAGAATACACCGACGGAAGTTTCCCCTTGGACTTGTTCGGCACCCCCTTGATCACCCTCACTTCAAAGCCGGTTTCATAAACCCCTTTCTGATCAAGATTCTCCTTTGTGATATAGTATAGATATTTCTCCTCCTTGTTGTCAGGGATGAATTTGAAGTGCCATCCTTCCGGCAAAAGGAAAGACGCCTTCACGAAAGGCAGCTGCTGCCAGGAAAATCCTTTCGGCGGTTCGGGAAGCATATCGGCTGAACAAGCGCAGAATCCCGCCAAAAGGACAATGCACATCAAAATCTTTTTCATATTCCCTCCTGTCGTTTTATAATTCTTCATGCCACACTCAAAATCATCCGAACAGATCCGGGGTGAACATGGCATCCTCTATCGGCTGCTTACCCTTGACGGACTGTCGTGTTTTTTCAGGCTCATTTTTATCGCCGGCCCTGTCAAGTTCAGCCACTATGCTTTTCATTTCAAGATCCGAAGCGATCGATTTGAGCTTTTCACAATCAGGCTTTCTCTTTAAATAACTGTTTATATCGGCCAGTCTCTCATCGGAAATGGAAAGATCCAGGGAAATGATCTTCTGGTTCCGCCTTATGATTTCAACTGAAGCGGCAATTTTTTCACGCAGCTTCTCACTTTCTATTTCGGACAGCTTGCCGAGCATCACGTCCAATGAACCGAACTGCCCCATGAGTTTGGCTGCCGTCTTGGGACCGACACCGTCAACGCCGGGAATATTGTCCGAACTGTCGCCGATAAGGGAGAGGTAGTCCACGATCTGAGACGGCAGGACTGCGAATCTCGCAAAAACCTCATCACTGCCCTGCAAAAGGAAACCGCCGAGTTTCCTGTCGGGAATAAGCATTTTCACCCTGTCGTCGATGACCTGGGCTATATCCTTGTCGGCACTTATTATCCTCACCGGGTTTTCCCTGAAGTTCACGGCGATTGCGGCAATAATGTCGTCGGCCTCGGTGCCGTCACGTTCTACAATATTCCATCCGGCAGCCTCAATCCACTGTCTTATGAATGGCAGCTGAGACTGCAATTCCTGCGGCATGGGCGGCCTCTGGGCCTTGTAATCAGGTGCCAGCAGCATGCGGTGCGCCGGACGGCCCTTGTCAAAAACCACGGCGCCATAAGGGGAAGGATAGTCCCTTTCAAGGGAAAGCAGAAACTTGGCGGTCGCCAGAACTGCATTTGTGAACTGTCCCTTTGAATTCGAGAGCAGAGGCAGGGCGTAAAACCCCCTGTATATCTGCGAATATGCGTCAATCAGCGTAATCGTGTCATTCATCAGATGTTATTCCTGTTCAATAAGATTCCGGAACTGAAAATAGGATGGAAAGATGAAAAGTCAACCCCAAGTACGGATCCAATTCAGCCATGTGGAAACAGCTCGGAAGATTCAACTGGATAGGTCGCAGCCGCCACATGGAGACAGAAAGCAATGACAGGCAGCGGATGAGGACCGGTTGCCTTACTCTTCGAAGAAATACCTGATAACCGCCTTGTCTTTGAGTTTAATGCAGTATTCCGTGTAATTTTCCTCACGCCTCTGTTTTGTAAGCCTGTCATTTATTTCATCTTTGACGGATTCGAACTGGAGCACCCGTGAAGGCATCCTGTCGGATATCCTAATGAAATAGACACCCTCTTCGGTTTTCACCGAGGAGGCGACAGCGCCGATTTCAAGATTCATCAGGGCTTCTGCAAATTCAGGACGGAGTTTCGACTCCTCAAGCCAGCCGATGTTGCCACCCTTGCTGATATCCGGCCCCTCCGAATAGAGTTTCACCAGTGTGGAGAATATGGTTTTGTCGGCTTTGGAAACGTCGGTTTTAATTTTCGACAGAGTCTCTTCAAACTCATCCTTGAAGCGCCCGTCCTTTTTCAGCAGAA
>JBAZRS010000345.1:0-6168 GCA_041662825.1 Victivallales bacterium
CAACGAGGACGCCCTCAAGCACGCCATGTTCCACCGCGCATTCGGCTGCGGGAGCAACCAGGAGATGTTCGCAAAGATCACCGAACTCCAGCCGATGATCGACGAGTTCTCCGCAGTCAAGCACCTCGATGCCGGAGATCCCCCGATTTATCTCAGATACGGAGGGCCGATCAGCAAGCGGGACGGGGTGCACGATTCACGATTCGGTCTTGGCTTCAAGAAAAAAGCCGACGCCGTCGGCGCAAACTGCTCACTGAACATTACCGGCGAAGAAGCGTATCCTGCACCTAAAGGCGATTGGATCCTGAAAATGCTGGAGTTGAGCAAGTGAGGGTGCGTTCCATAAAAGTTGCGGCCCTTAGGAGCCTAACTTATTGTATAGGAATTTAAAAGCTTATGAAGATTCAGCATTTTATTTTGAGGTTTATCTTCTGCGAATTGCGAAATTCGCACATGGAGTGCGGCAATTTATTGCCGCCTTTAATGACGGAATTTATTCCGTCCCAGGAGAAGGTAATCTCGCGAAATGAATTTCGCGAACAAGGCGGTAACAAGTTCCCGCACTCCATGGAGCGTTGTCACGCTCGTAAATCAAAAATCCACCCCTCTATACGTTCAGATTATCTTTACTTGGTAATTCGATATTCGATTGTTCAAAAGTTGCGGCATATAGCCGCCTAATCCATAAATCAAGGGAAAATAAAAAAATGAAAAGATCCGCGATGATGTTTCTGTCGTGTTTGGTTCTGGTGTTCGGATGCTTAGTTCATGCGGCGGACAAACCGGCACCTTCAGTAGCGCTGATCGGCCAGGGCGTTGACTGGCCCGTCTGTGCAAAAATCACTGAGGATACAGGCATAAATTTCGGTTTACTAAACCTCGGGGATATGACCTGGGAGAAACTGTCGAAATTCAACGCCGTCATCCTCTTCGACATGTCGCGGCTGAATACGGACACCCGCAAAGTCAGCCATGTGGAGATCAGTCCGGAGGGGTTCAAGCGGATAAGCGAACTGCTGACGCGCTTCGTCAATGAGGGAGGCGGACTCTACGTCTACGGAGTGTCCTTCATCCATATGGGGGACGAATTGTCCAGCCGTACGCACAATCAGTTTCTCGAGCAGTTCAATGCGAAGATCGCATTCGAGATGTTGAATGATCCTCCGCGCGAAGCCCGTCAGGAAGGCGGCCGCGAGGTGCTGTATGCGCAGGCCGACACAATTATCCCTCATCCGGCCACCGCAAACGTGAAAAACTGGTGGTATGCCGTGGGTCCATTCGTTTATGGCCCGTGGACGCGCGCACTCAAACTCGGACCGGAATGGACGCCTCTGATCCGCACGTCCGACAAGTTCAAATCAACTCCGGTGAAAGACAGTAACCAGCCGCTCCCAGGCGTCAATTCTGTCATCACAGACAAGGCGGCAACCATTTACGCAGTGCGTGCACAGGGAAAGGGGCGGATAGTCCTCAACGGCGGCGAGTCAACCGTCTCGTTTTTCGGATACGGATATTCGCCATATGCCGACCGCATGTGGGGCCGCATCAGCATGGAGGCGGGACTGAAAGGCGTGAAGAGCGACGGGCTTAAACTGTTTGAATCATCTCTGTCATGGCTGACCGAACCCAGTCTGAAAAGCGGTGTACTGGGCGGATATACGCCGCCGCCGAAAAAAGAGTTTACGCCGAAAACTGCAACTCCTCTCAAATGGTCAGCTCCCGTTCCGGGCAGCGGCGAGATCAAGTATTACAAAGGCGTATTCTGCGGTATCCCGGCAATCGGAGGCGGCTCCGGAACGGTGGCGGAGTGGGTCGCCGCGGCTAAAGCGCGCGGACTGGATTATCTAGTGCTGGCAGGTGATTTCGCAAAAATGGAAAAGCCGGCCTGGGACAAGCTGTTGGAGGAGTGCAAGGCCGCGACTACGGCCGAATTCCTCGTCGCTCCCGCGCTGATCACCCAGGACGAACAGAACAATTCGTTCCTGCAATGCGGCAACAAATCTTGGCCGAAAAACGAGCGCCTGTCGAAGAAGGATCCGAAGCGCGTGCAGGATCACCTCGGATACTGGATGAACGATTCCAATTTCCCGCTGCGCGCGCCTTTCCTCTTCTCGAAGGGACAATATCCGACTTGGCTGCACAGCGGTTACGATTCATTCGCCGTCCGGACATATGAAGGCGATAAGATGGTGGAGGATCAACTGCCCGGTTTCCTACAGAACCAGGAACAGGGTGACCGCAGTCGCATCATAACAATCACACGCCTGACTAAGCCGTCGGAACTGGCGGCGGTGAAGGAGTTCACATATGTCAGCAACCGCGATTTCATCTCTGCTCAATTTCAGGGAGGAAGCCTCAGTTATGTTTCAAACGGCCCGCGCGTACTTTCCTGGAATATTGCCAATGCATACCGCAACACCTGCGGGGAATATTACTCTCCAGGCACCGAACGCTGGCGCGCAAACCTGCGCGCGGTCTCCGATACGCCGTTGAAATCGGTGACAATTTATGACAGTACCGGAGTATTCAGGCGCTTCGCTGTGAACGGCAAGAGCTGCAACCTGAACTTCGATGGCCTGCACGACACACGGCATGTGCTTACTGCGGTGATCGAAGACGAGAAGGGCGGCCGCGCAGTGACCGGAGCTCTGGAGATACAGGACTCTCTCTTCATACAGATATTCTGCAGCGACCGCTGCAATATCATGAGCGGCATGTCGACGATCCGGTCGGCTGACGGCCGTGAAGAGGTTGTCGGCTCCACCAGCCAGCTCTACAAGGCGGGCCGGCTTTCAGTCGGAACGGTTTCAAAAGGCGAAACCCTGCCGGGCATTGACGGCTCCGGAGGAGGCACCGCCTTCTTCTGGGCGCCGAATTTCTTCATGACCGCAACTGACGCAGGAAAAAGCGAGGAGCGTGAAATTTTACATAAGATCATCAGGCCGTACGAGACGGCGGAATGCATCATATTCGATACGCCGATTCTCAAACGCAGCACTGCACCGGGACATCTGATCTTCGGACACAACCCATATGTAGACCTTGTGGATCCGAAGGTCGATGCCAGACTGGTGCAGTATCACTTCTACCGCAAGCCGGTATACCCCTCTCCCGTTATCGGAGAGTTCTCGATGACAGTCACCGATCCGGACGGCGTGCAGCTCAAACAGGGCTGGAACGGCTTCTCTCAGCGTTATGCATGTTATTGGGCGGGCGGCATCAAACGCTACGCAATCATCCGCGCCGACGGCAAGCGTGAAGAAGGCCCGTCCGCTGATGAGAAAAGCAACACAATCTGGCGCGGCGTATTGAAACCCGGGGACAGTGTCTACTTTCCGGATCTCGGTGAAGGCATGTACCTGCTAGAAGGAGACTTGTCACTTGTGCTCGAATGCGTGCCGTCGAAGAAATGGTTCCGCATGTACTGCGGCCGCTTCGACACACCCCAGTTGCCGAAAGGCAGCCGCTCCTTCGTGCGCTTTGTGAATTTCATGCTCGAGAATAAGGGTGAAAACACTTTTGCCGAATGGGAACGACTGAAAGACCTATACGGCATTGCAGGCGGGAAACCGGCTTATGCCGTAACCGCCACACAGGGATCGGTCACATCCACGCGTTATCTGTTGGAACTGGCGGCGGAGAAATACGGCTTCGCAGGCAAAATAGGCAAAGCCGAACTCCCGCAGAATCTGCCGGTTAAAATCACAGGGCTAAATCCGAAATGGTCGGCCGCACGGGTTGATCTGACGCGAAAGCAGTGGTTCCCCATTGGCGTATGGGACGGTGCCGCCTACACCAACCTGAATCCGACCTCTGGAGAACAGGGCTTCTTCATCGGCAATCTTGTCACTGCCGACAACCCGGACGTGTTCCTCACCCTTCTGCCTGCGAACGCGGACGGCAAAACCTATGTTGAAGTACACAATCCGACCGACAAGGAAGTTACAACCAAATTGAATGTTCCTGTCGCTACCTTCCTGGCAGAAATGCAGGAACAAACCGTTACCGTAGCGGCCGGGACATCCGTGAACGTGGAATTGAAACAATAAATTAGGCGGCTGGAAGCCGCAACTTTAGAACAATAGAATATCGAACATTCGAATATCGAATTACGAAGTAAAGATAATCTGAACGTATAGCGGAATGGATTATTGATTTACGAGCGTGGCAACGCTCCATGGAGTGCGGTAACTCGTTACCGCCTTGTTTCGCGAAATTTATTTCGCGGCATTTAAATGGGACGGAATAAATTCCGTCATTAAAGGCGGCAATGAATTGCCGCACTCCAAGTGCGAATTTCGCAATTCGCAGAAGATGAAGTTCTAAAAATTGGATATTCAGAGACTTTGAAATTCCTTAGCCTTAAATTAGGCGGCCAGAGGCCGCAACTTTCGAACAATCGAATTACGAATATCGAAGTATTGGATATAGAAGGGAAAGAAGATAAGGAAGGAAAAGTTAGAGAAAGATTGAAGAGGGATTTTGTTGGAGTTCAAGCTTTAGCTTGTCCCGATATTATCAAACATTGAAATTCCTTAGCCTGGAATTAACCGGCTCCGCCGGGACTTTTATGGAACGCCACCATCTTGGTGGCTCTTAAGATGCCGGCAAGGATGCCGGCGTTCCTTAAAATACAATTTCCTATACAATTAACTTATAAAGGAGCCATTTATGAAAAGAACATCGAACATAAAACATCGAACATTGAACAAAACCGGCGCCAGATACTTGTCATCATTTTTCCCCATATTGAATGTTGGACGTTTCCGCCTTGGCGGATTCAATGTTCGATGTTCAATCTTTCTTGCCATCTTTTCTCTTTCCTTATTATCCATCGCGGCGGACAGCGCACCGGCAGTTGTCTGGGCGCTTGAGCAGGACGGCAATCCGAAGATCGGACCGCAAAGCCCGCCACCGTATCTTGACGTGTTGGAGAAACTCGGCGTCAAAGTGGTCTATCCCGACAAAAAGGCCGTTGTCCCTCTTGACTGGGAACAGCTCAAGAAATGCAACATGGTCATTCTCACCGGCTTCCCAAACAAGCACGGGTTGGATAATATTGAAGCCGAGACGCTGGGAAATCTGCTCCACCGGTACATGAACGAAGGCGGCGGTGTCCTCTACATCGGCCAGGCGTCCATGGACACCACGAAGCAGCACGATGCTTTTAACAAATGGCTTACCCGGTACGGCGCGGAATGTGAATGGGCGACAGTCGAAGACGAGACGCACTCCTTCACCAAGGTCCCGAAAGTGCCTTGGCAGAGACCCTGTTACCTGTGGACGGAAAACATCGATGCGTCTCCAATCACCAAGGATGTCAAACGTTTATATTTTCCCAACAATGTGTTCTACAGTCCATTCCTCCGGCCGCTGAAAGTCAACGGCGACTGGAACGTCCTCTTCCGGGCGGAGAAAACCGCCACGGTGTTTCCGCTTACCCGCCCGCTTGGCGGCGATGTCGGGAAAAAGATTGCCGGTCAGGAACGCAAGGGTGAGGCGGCCGTGCTCATGGCTGTCCGACAAGTCGGCAAGGGACGGCTCGCAGTTTTGGGAGCCGAACCCGGCGCGCTCTATTTTGATCTCGGGAAACCGGTCGGTGCGCAGACCGCCTCCGTCCGCGGCGACGGGGAAAACCCGTCTGATTGGCTCAAACTGCTTAAGAATGTCTGTTTCTGGCTTAGCGAACCCGCGCGCAGCACCGGATTTCCGGGAGGTGCTAAGGAACGTGCGACATGTTATGTCAATCCCGAATACGGCAACCGCATCCCGATCGACTGGGAACGTCCCGACATCTCCTGGCCTGACAGCGAGTTGACGCGTCTCTACGCCATGCACTCCTCCATGTTGAAAGAAGCCGATTGGCGGGCGATGGCCGCCGGACAATATAAGCCATTCAAATTCCTCGTCGGTGCGCACAGCGCCAAAACCGGCGGCAAAGGAAGCGTCGCCGATTGGAAAGCCGCCGCCAAGAAGGCCGGTTTTGACGGAGTTGTGTTCCGGGAGAAGATTCTCGAAATGACTGAGGTGCAGTGGAAGGAATTCGAGACCGAATGCGCCATCGCCAGCGATGATTCATTCCTTGCCTTGCCGGGACAGGAGTTCGAGGACTGGGAGGGCAACCGTTTCATGCGTTTCAACCAGGTCATGCCATATCCGAAAAAGGAA
>JBAZRS010000346.1:0-6163 GCA_041662825.1 Victivallales bacterium
GGAATCTGCCCAAGTAATGGATTGGACTCCATTCGCCTCACCGCGCTAACCGCCCCCTCCCATGTCGTCGTGTACGGGGACTCCACCCTCGATCAGGTTGGAGGCGTGTGGACAGGCTACTTCCATATGCTCAACAGAGGTTGGAACTGGGCATATCCGGACGCACGGCATTCAGGAAACAGGGCCAACTTACTTGCGGCAGACGGACATGTTGAGACACTTGGACTAAGCACCGCATTGAATGACGCCACCTGGTGGTGGTAAACTTCCACCGTTTAAAATCTCATTTAAAATATAACAAGGATACAATCCCAACATGATGAGTCCAACCCGCAGCAGACTGCTCGGAGGGGTGTTTTTTGCACTCCAATTCGCATTTGCACAACCCTTAATCCAAGCCGACATGAGAACCTGGGAGACGCATTGCAAGGAACTGGCAAAGGACAGTTCTGTCATACGCCTGTACTGTTTCGACAAGGAGGGAGACAGCGTAAAAAACATGGTCCAGAAAGGCGCCGGGACTCTGCTGATAGGAGCCAAAGAGCCGTACAGGGAATATTCCGGAGAAATGAAGGACCAGGAGTTCCCCCTTTGGACATCGGGCCGCTTCGCCGGAAAACCCGCCCTCTGCTTCAGGTCCGCAAAAGACAGTGTCAGCTGTTCCCAGTTCTATAACACGGGAACGGATTCCATGAGCCTCGAACTATGGGTCCGGACAGGTCTGAATCCGGGGGATAAGGTCCAGTCCATCCTCCTCTCGATTGGCAGCGGGTTCGGCTCAGGATGGTTCATTACCTCCACCTTCTATGATGTCGGGTTCAGGTTCGGCCGCACAAAGGATGAGGGTGGCGATGTGTCTATCTCTATCCCTAAAGTCCTTGTAGGACATGTCTGGCATCATTTCGTCGTCATAGCCGGGAAGGGAGTCATTAAAATTTATATGGACGGCGAACTCGCAGGAGAGAAGAATTATGAAGGAGCCTTCATACAGCCCCCTACTCCCGGCGGGAGTTTCGTCCAGTGTCCTGAGGAGGACAGGGGCGGGCTGAAGATCGGAAGCATAAGGACTCCGCTCAACAACCTCAAATTTGACCTCGATGAACTATCCGTCTACAACAGGATTCTCACAGCCGAAGAAGTTAAGAAAAATTATCTTGATGGAAAACCGGAGGCATCTCCGGATGAGCAGAAGAAGGAGCATCTCGCCCTCCTCGCCAGTCAGGAGATCTCCAGCAAAATATCGATTGAGCTCCCAAATGAATACTGCGGTTACCTTCCCAGGGGACGTAAAATCCCCATATCGGTCAAAATCCCGGAATCCATAGCGTCCTCCCTGAACGGCCCCCTCTCCGTTGAGGCTGAAATGAAAGACATCAACGACAAAGCCGTTTTCAAAATAAAAGGCGCAATTGAAAAAGGCGTTGCCGGCACCGCAGTGGACATGGTCGTCCCGGAACGCTGCGGGCTCTACTGGCTTGACACGCGCCTGAAAGACTCAAGCGGCAGAGTCATCAAGGAAAGTCGCTTTCCGCTGGCAGCCAGTGTTCCGGTGCCCCCGATGTCCGAAAGGCCTGCAAGCTCACCCATCGCCGCACATGGAGCCATTGAAATATGGCCGGAGTCGATAGCTCTCGGCGCCCGCTGCGAGAGGGACATCAGCGTGTGGCGTCCGAAGAAAAAGGACGGGACTTATGATTGGACATATCCTGACTTTTATATTGACGAATGTCTCAAGCGCGGAATGGACATGATGTACTGCGAACAGCCACACAGCTATGACAAGGCCGCACTGGACAAAGTGGCTAACGGCGACGCCTCCGAATGGGAGGCCTGGTTCCGCCCGCTTGTTGAACGTTACAAGGGCCGTGTCAAATACTGGGAGGTCTGCAACGAACCAAATGCGCGGGGCTGCACTCCGGAACAATATGTGGCGCTACTCAAGAGCGCACACAGGATAATACGCGAACTGGATCCCGGCTCCAAGATAGTCGGCCTCTGCGGCGTCAGCGACTATCCCCAGTGGACTGAAGACGTCCTGTCGAAAGGCGGCGGGAAATATTTCGACATACTCGCATTCCACAATTACATTGGCGGCTCCCCGATCAGCGAATGGAAGAAGTTGCGCAAGATCGAGCGCGTCAAAGGATCCATGGAAAAACATCTGGGGAAAATCCTCCCCATATGGAACACTGAAAGCGGAATACACCAGAACTGGCGTGTCAACGGGAAACCGCTCAGCGATGATGAACTTCTCGCGATGTATCCGAGGGGAAGGAAGGTTGATGGTCTTACGCTGGTGCCGGCGGATGCCGTCACGATGGCGACCGAACATGTCGGCGCATGCTGGCAAGCACAGTCGCTCCTGTTGGACTGCGCTCTCGGTGTCCAGCGCTATTTCATTCTTATGGGAGCCTCCCGCTATTATCCCGCATACAGGGGGCCGACAAACGGTTCGCCCTCCGAGAAAGGCATGGCGCTCGCAGCTCTCTCATCCTTTATGGGGAACATGAAGGAATGTTCGCTTATCCCGATGGAGTCATCCAGTTCCACAGGTTCGCTCGTGACAACTGCGGATGGAAAAAGGGTTGCGGCCCTCTTCTCGGACTTTCCTGTCACCCGTTGCTTCAAGGTCAAGGAAAACAGCGTTTACAAAGGCATGGATTTCATCGGGAATCCGCTCGAGTTCAAATCACAAGGAACCGCTCTTCCTGTCACTTTCGGAATGGAGCCAGTCTACCTATTCGATGTGCCTGCGGATTTTGCAGAACTCCCAGTACTCTCAATAAAGGAGTTCCCCGCCCTTGTCAGTCCAAAATCAAAAGTCTCGGGCACTGTTAAAATATCCAACCTTTTCCCCGCTCGTCTTGACGGAACGCTGAACCTGGGCTCACCGGGCTCCAAGGCGGTATATGAAAGCAAGGTCTCCATAGCACCTGGCGCAAGTGCCGATGTTCCGTTCAACTTGGAGGCCGGGCCCATCAAGAGAGGCAGGCATGAAATTAAGGCGAGCCTTACCGCAGGCGGCAAGGAGATTGCCCTTTCCGAGAGGGAGTTCTCGTCCGAGGGCGTAGCCAGGCCGGTTCCGATGGTCTCAAAGGAGATCAAGCTTGACGCCGACCCGTCGGAATGGGAGGGCATCCAGGCCGAGTTGTCCGACAGTTCAGGCAATGTTGTGATAGGAAAGCCGCCAGTCGGATACTATGAGAAGAATTCATGGCAGGGGCCGAAGGATCTTTCCTTTTCAATCAGGACGGCATGGAGGAAAAACGACGGGGTCTATTTCCTCCTCAATGTCGTTGACGACAAGCTCAAGACGGTGCCCCCCGACAAGGTTGGCATGTGCTTCCTTCAGGACGGACTCGAGTTCTTCTTCGACGGCCGCCAACTCAAGGATCAGACACCGGTATACAGTTTCGGCGCCGAACAGGTGCTGGTGCTACCCTCTGTAGAAGACGCCGTAAAGCCATGCCTTTTCAGGAACTGCTCCAAATTCGGAGAGTCAGTCAATCTTGAATTCGCAGGGAAACGGACGGCGACCGGCTATATAATTGAAGGACGCATCAGGCCCAGGAAGGAAGGCTCACCCTTCAAACTCGCCCCAGGCGTGCGCTTCGGAATGGACTTTGTGGTTGACGATGCCGCCGACTCGGAGATGACAAGAAGGACGCAAATGGCCCTCCACGGTACCGCGTCCAACCATATCGACACATCCAGTTTCGGCAGATACCAGCTTGTCGAGGCCGCTTCGGTTGAAATCAAAACGCTTCTCGACACTCGCAGCAAAACAGACAACTCGGCATCGACTTGGGAATTCGCAAAATCCATTCTTGCCAAGATGCCGCAGGCGGAGGCCGCCAAGATAAAATGGGAACTGAAGGATGAAGCCGGTTCAAAAGTCTTCCACATAAAAGTCGATTCGAGCACGCAGACGCACCTGTGGTGGGCGAAAAGCATACCTGTCACCGAAGGCAGCTCACTCTCAATATCCCTCCAGCTCAGGGCCGGTATTTCAGGCAGTTCACAATACTCCTATGCCAATGCCGGTGTTTTTTTCCTGGACGGGAAGGGAACATGGATTAGTTACGAGGGAATAGGCTCGCAGCCCACATTTGCGGATCCCCAGTGGGGCACAGTTTCAAAGGATGTCATGGTGCCTCCCAACGCCAAGAAAATGGGGGTGCGCCTCGACGGCGTCTCGAAGGGCGTCACAGGCTCTGCGGATTTCCAGTTCAAGGATATTGTCGTAACTGAGGCAAATGAAAATCCCTGAATATTGAAAAAGATTCCCCCTTGCCCCAATTCCATGTTTACTAAGAATGGTATGCGTGCTAGATTCATCCCCTCAACCACCAATGGACGAAACAAGATGATTCGAAAACTCTCAGACCAGTACCGTCATGAAGACAGCGACCTCGCCCCATATGCGATACACAACATGGAGGCGCGCGGACGGGTTTTCCCGGAGGATCCCCATCCGTTCAGGACCGATTTCCAGCGCGACCGCGACCGCATTCTCCACAGCCGCTCGTTCCGGAGGCTAGAATACAAGACGCAGGTTTTCCTCAACGGCACAGGCGACCACCTCAGGACAAGGCTGACACATACAATCGAAGTTGCGGCAATCTCCAAAACCATCGCCCGGGCCCTTTACCTCAATGAAGATCTTGCCGAGACAATCGCGCTCGCGCATGATCTCGGACACACCCCATTCGGCCATTCCGGCGAACGTGCGCTCAACGAGATGATGAAGGGCCACGGCGGCTTCGATCATAATCTCCAGGCCCTCAGGGTTGTCGACCTGCTCGAACAGAAATATCCGGAATTCGACGGTCTCAACCTCACCTGGGAAGTCCGGACAGGACTGATAAAGCACAGGAACAGGTTGACAAAACTCGACGATGTGAAACTTCCTCTCCACGCCTCGCTCGAATCACAGGTTGCGGATGTCGCAGACGATCTCACATATTACGGACACGACGTGGACGACGGCCTGGATTCGCGCCTAATAAGCGAAGACATGCTGAACGAAAATGAAATCTGGCGCCTCGCTCTGGAAAAGGCGAAAGAACGCTCCTCCAGAGGCGGAAAGGAAAGAAGGATGGCCTTCACCGTGCGCTGCCTTATAGACATGATGGTCGGGAATGTGATAGTCAACACCGACAAGACGCTGGAGAAAAACATGATCCTGTCTCCGGAAAACGCGCAGAAACACCCCGATAAAACTGTTTCCTTCGACCCTGAATTCGAAAAAATGACTTTAAAGCTCAGGGATTTCCTATACCATAACGTCTATTTTCATCCGGACGTGACCAATGTGAACGATACTGCGGTCGAGAAAATGAAAAGACTCTTCACCACTTACACGAAAAATCCCGCACTTATGGGGAGATTCGCAAAAAGCAGGGTCGAGAAGGACGGTCTGCACCGCGCGGTTGCCGATTATATCGCCGGCATGACCGACCGCTTCGCCCATCTTGAATTCGAAAGATGCTGCGACAACTAAGGCTGAGTTTCCACACGGCTGTCCTTAACAAGCTTCCGATCCTGAAACTTTAAACTGCCAAGTTCAGTGAGTTTCAGTTGCGTCTCCGCCCTTAGGGCGTTAGATTATTTGTTCCTAAAACCAATCATTTGAACCTGGAGATGAAAGATGAGATTTTACACTTTTCTGCTTCTGATTTTCTTGTCGTTGTTTTCACTTGCCGGCATGGCCCAATATACCACGGACGAAGGCAACGATGCAAGGACCCTCTGGCTAAAGGGTTTTGATATTTTCGACAAAGCCGAATCCACGGAAAAAAAGAATGACAAAAAAGCGGCGCTCTCGCTCTACCAGGAGTCAATGAACTATTTCCAGAAGGTGAAGGGCCAGTACCCCAAATGGAACAGCGCACTTGTGGAGTACAGGCTGAAGATATGTGAAAGGAAAATACAGACGCTTCAGCCTGACACGGCGCCATCTGCCGCCACCCAGAAAACCGTGGCAGCATCCGCAGAACCGGACAGATACATAAAACAGCTGAAGGAAAAAGTCAGCGTCATGGAAAAACAGCTCGAGGAAACCCAGAACAAGCTCGAACTTTCGATTAAGTCCCTTAATGATGCGAGAAAAGAGGCCGCCCTCGGCGTAAAATCGAAAGACGAGGTTCAGTCGATCCTTAGG
>JBAZRS010000347.1:0-3345 GCA_041662825.1 Victivallales bacterium
ACATCTATTGATATTCTATTGTCCTTCTGTTCAACATGTCCTGATCTGTGCAGATATTGCAGAAGCAGTTCATTGAAGGATATCAAGAGTTGCGGCTTTCTACAGTCCGATTTAAATGTTTCCCCTTAAAATACCTATACTTTTCCTTATTGCCATTCAAGTTTGACTCAATCATCGATTTTATGATACTTGAAAATCATACTTGCGAATATATCTTCTCCGGCTCTTGGATTAGTATCAGCAAGCGGCCTGGAGGTCGCGACTTTTGATAAGGCAATGTGGAAAAGAGCAAGGATGCCGGGTCGGGTTTCCGGCAGGTTGAAAATACAGTTGCCCAAACGATTGAAACATATCGAACAGAAAAGCCGCAGGCAAGATGCCTGTGCTACATAAGAAAAAGGATCACTGCAATGACAGACATGCTGGCGAATTATATTGAAATTGCGGCAAGCCACGCCCATGTATGGGGTTTCCTCATTATCTTCATTTTCATGGCAATTGAAAGCTCGTTCATACCGTTTCCCAGCGAGGTTGTAATGATCCCGGCAGGTTTTCTAGCTTTCCGTGGAGAACTTACACTGGGCAGCCCCCTGCCCGATGCCGTACTCGCCGTATTCTTCGGCCTGCTGGGTTCTATGGCCGGCGCATACTTCAATTATTATTTCGCACTCTGGCTTGGCAGGCCGTTCCTGCACAAATACGGAAAGTACTTTTTCCTTTCCCCTGAAACACTTGACAGAGCTGAAGAAATATTCAGAAAATACGGGGATATCACCACATTCGTATGCAGGCTCCTTCCGGCAATCCGGCAAGTCATCTCCGTCCCCGCAGGCCTTGCAAGAATGAATTTTTCCAGATTCTCATTCTTTACCGCGCTCGGAGCAGGCATCTGGGTCGTGATCCTCACGGCCATAGGCTATTACCTTGGCTCTCTGTCCAAGGACATGTCATACAAGGAGCTGGTTTTCAAGGGCAAGGAAATACTTCATCACAATTACATATGGATTTTCATCGGACTGGCAGTCATAATTGCGGTATACATTCCAATCCACAGGATGATCATGAAATCATCAGAAGCGAAACTGCCGGAACAAAACTAAACGTATTGGAAATAACACGCTTCACAAGTTATTTTTTTGCAGCTGAAAAATAATACCCCGTGGTGTAATGGTAGCACAAATGGTTTTGGTCCATTTAGTCAAGGTTCGAATCCTTGCGGGGTAGCCAACTCAATATCCTTCTGACAAAAATCACAGTTCCCTGCCCGCTGGCAGGGCAAAAAAAAGCCCATACCTTGCGATACGGGCCTTATTCAAATGCATTAATCTGCATCTATATTCTTTCCAGGAGCTCTTTCGCCTTGGCTTTTCCGATTCCCCTCAGGGCGATGATCTTAATCCTGTTCTCCCCATGCGGTTTTGATTTGCCGGCCTCCCAGCTGGAGACTGTATGCCTGTTGGCTCCCACAAGTCTGGCAAACTGGCGTCCGCTTAAACCCAGTCTTTTCCGGAGGGCGACAATCAGGGTCGGAAAGATCCTCGCTTTTTCCACTTCCTCAGGGGAAACCGTAAAGATTTCCTCATCAGGCTGGACATTTCCGGAGATTTCGGAAACCTTTTTCTGCAGTTCTGAAATCAGTTTTTTCTGCAATCTGCAGGATTCCCTAAGTTCAGTCACTTTCTTTTCCAGCGGCTTCACCTTTGCATTTGTCTCCTGCCTTGCCAGCCGTATGACCATTTCCCTCAATACTGTTTTGATGTCCGCCATTTCCCCCCCCATGATTTTCTATTTTATTCTTATTTACTTTAATACATGAATAACAGGATAATGCGGAACCCCTTCATTGTCAAGGACAATCTGATATATTAAGCCTAGCTGCCGAAGCTCCAAGATGACATTTACATCATTCTCCGTGCCAATGTCACGCAGTTCTCCATCCCGGCATACTTGATTTATGTCCCGTCCCTGTCTATTTTCTCTTACATATGAAAATCAAAAAATCAATTAAACCGGGTAAACAGATTGCGTTTCCAGTCTGCAAAAAAAACTGTCCCGCAACACCTTCAACACCTGTGCGTTTCGCCATTGCCGGCCTGAATCACGGACATGTCGACTGGTGGTTTAAGCGGCCGGCGCGCAATGACATGCAGTTAGTCGGCATCTCCGAGCCAGACCGCGAACTTACTGAGCGGTTTTCGGCAAAACATTCACTCGACAGAAAACTGTTTCATTCAGACATCGGGACGATGCTCGACACGATCAGGCCCAGTGCTGTGATGGCGTTCGGTTCGACGTTTGATCATCTCGCCATTGTCCAGGCTTGCGCACCGCGCGGCATACACGTGATGGTCGAAAAACCGCTGGCAGTCAACGGCGCGCATGCTGCGAAGATCGCTGCGCTGGCGCGACGGCATCATATTCACGCACTCACAAACTACGAAACCACATGGTATGCCAGCAACCATGAGGCCTACAGGCTCGTGAAAGAAAGACGTCTTGCCAGCGAATTGCGCAAGATCGTCGTACATGACGGCCACTGCGGGCCGAAAGAACTCGGATGTACTCCTGAATTTCTGGCTTGGCTGACCGATCCGGTCTTGAACGGAGGCGGCGCTATCATGGATTTCGGCTGTTACGGAGCCAATCTGATAACATGGCTGATGGACGGGGCAACGCCATTATCGGTCACGGCTGTCACTCAGCAGATCAAACCGGAAATCTATCCGGAAGTTGACGATGACGCTACGATTGTGCTCACTTATCCTCGCATGCAGGGCATCATCCAGGCATCCTGGAACTGGCCGTGGCATCGCAAAGACATGGAAATATACGGAGCGACCGGGGCTGTGCATGCGGTCAGCAGAACCACACTGCGGATCAGGGAGGGTTTAAACAGCGATGAACGCACAGAGACTCTGCCTCAGCACCGAAACACCCCGTTTGACGATGTGTTCTCATATTTTGCCGCCGTGCTGCGAGGCGACCTGTCCCCCTCCGCAAATGACCTTTCCGGACTGGAGAACAATCTGGTGGTGATGAAGATCCTGGACACCGCCCGTGAATCGGCACGCCTGCACCGCACGGTGAACCTGTAATCCAGAGGCATCATTCAATAAACGCTCGCAATCAGGTTGGCAGACATCGTTTCCTTTTAAAACCGCCTGTCTTGATTTTTCAATCTTTCTTGATTATAGTTAAAAATACAAATTCAAATCAAATCACGAAGGAGATGAGAATGAAAAAGACGTTGATTGCATTATCCTGTCTCTGTGCCGGCATGCTTCTCGCCGCCGCTGATCAACCCGCCGATGCCAAAGCGGAAGCCAAACCGGTGAATTTAATCCG
>JBAZRS010000347.1:3355-6152 GCA_041662825.1 Victivallales bacterium
TTCCAGGAATGGTCGGCAATAGGTCAAAAAGGCGACCGCACTCCCAACTTGGTAGATAATCAGATACCGACATACTGGGGTGCCGACTCTGAAGACGGTGTCAAGGGGACTGTCTCCCGCGATCTGTCCGGAACCGAAAAAGACAAATTCTGCCTGAAAATCGTAAACACGAAAACAGTCTGCACAGACGTAAACACCTTCTGCAATGAATTCATCAAGGTAAAACCGAAGACTTCATACGTCTTCCGCTGCAAGATAAAAGGACAAGATATCAAGCCCAGCGACGATAAGGGCGGAGCGCCATTCGTGTGGGTGAATTTCGGACCTGAAGATTACTGGTCAAATCAACAGTCTATTGCCAAAAGTTTAAAGACTGGCACCTATGACTGGGAAACCTTTGAGATGATTGCCGAGAGCAATGAGAAGGCCGAACTTTGCATCGTCAGACTGCAACTGCGCTTTGCGACAGGAACAGTATGGTATGATGATGTCGAATTGTTTGAAAAGGCAAAATAAAAGCCCTGATTTTCACGATTGCATGAAAAGCCCCGGGCGACCGGGGCTTTTTTTATGAGACTTTAACTTATACAGGTCACTATGAATAAATTGCTGTTATGCGCATTCCTTTGCATGTTATCGACAATTGCTTTCGCCGCCGCCCCGGACATATACCGGGACGGCGAATCAGCACCCATGACTGTTGCAGTCGGACGGATGCTAAAACCGCCGACATTGGACGGGGTACTGACAGATTGGCCGGCCGATGCGACATCCATCCTCTTGGGGCATAACACACAGACCGGACGACGCTTCCCCTGGGGCGGCACACGAGACTGCTGCGGCTCCGTGAGCCTGGCATGGGACGAAAACTATCTTTACATTGCCGCCGATGTCTGCGACGATAAACTCGCCCAGGCAGTGAGCGGTGCTGAAGTCTGGCAGGGTGATACGCTGGAACTTTTCTTCAACACCTATCCGCGGCAGCAGCGCCTCGACGGTTTCTATCAGCAGGCGATAGTGCCGGCATTTAAGACTGACACGAAACTGCGCACTGTCGGAGCGCAAAAACCATTTGAAGGTGTAGAGGGCGAAACACAGGTTCGCGCAAGCGCCTATACCCTGGAATGCCGCATCCCGTGGAAAAATCTCGCAGGTTTTACACCTGCATTTGGAACGGCCCTCGGATTCCAGGTATATATTGACGACCGCGACGGGACCGGACGCAAGTCACAATTATTCTGGTATCCCAGCGCAATAAATTTCGCACAACCTACGCACACAAATGTAATTGTCCTGCGCGATCGCGGTCAATCTTCGCTGCCGCAGGTTCTCGCCGGTCCGAACAACTGGTGCGTCACCGATGCAAATACCATGGCAGTGAGCGCAGTCTGCGATGTTCCCGGCGCAAAAACGGCTGTCGTAACCGCAATCCCACCCTACCCCGACCCGGCGCATGTCCCGGCACCTCTTTCATTTGACTTGTCAAAAGCGGGGGAACGGATCAGCATAGGTCAGGGAAACATGCCGGTCAAAAACTGCGAAGGCCTATACAACTTCTCTGTCTGCGTAATGAATGAAGAGGGACGGACTTTGTCGACAAGCGCATTTCAGGCGCAACTGCTGGGCGAAAAATACCAACGGATGAAGAGTCTGTCTGACGCGCTGAAAAAACGTATTGACATCGTCAGGAAACGCGACGATCTGGATCCTATGATGCGGGCAAGCGTCGCCGCATGGTTCACACGGGTCAGCGCATTTGTACATAATGAAGCGCGGCCGGAGTCCGTAAACCGTGCATTGCTCGACCAGATGCTGACCGAATACGGCGACATAGACCAGGCGTTGACAATGATGGAAACCGGCAAAGACCCTTATGCCGGACGTAGCGGCTCATTTGTCCGCAGTTACCGTTCACCGCTGACAGGCCAACCCTGGCCGTATGCCCTTTATGTGCCGCCGACATATGACGCAAAAGCGGACAGGGAAATGCCCCTCATCGTCTTATTGCATTCCATATTCGCCGACGAACGCATGCTGTCCATGATGGCTGAAACTTTCAAGGATCTTGGTGCGATCGTATATCAGGGGGCCGCCTACCGCCAGTTCGACTGGGGCGGCATAAGCGCGGCGGAAACCTGGGCGGCGCTTGATGAAGTGAAACGCCTCTACAAAATTGACGACGACCGCGTTTATCTCGCAGGTTATCATATCGGCGGTCGCGGCACCTGGCAACTGGCAATGGCGCGCCCCGACCTCTGGGCGGCCGCCGCACCTATTTTCTCAGGCATCGACACTGCTCCAAATTACCCGGCGTTACGTTTGTATCCGGAATATTTTGACACCGCCTCAAATCCCCTCATCCCGAACAGCAAACCGACCATGATACCCGACCCCATCACTATTCCCCTGGAAAGAAAATTATTCGAACAGGCAAGCCTTGTTCCACGGCTGGACAATATCGCGAATATTCCTTTGCGCAGCGCTTTTGGCGAGGATGATCCCAATGCTGCGGCGGAAAGGCTGGCAATGCAAAAACGGCTGGGTGATCTGGGCGTTCGCCTGAATACCCATTATGTCCCCGGCGCCATGCACGGAAGTCCGGCGGGCGAGTTCCGCGACCCGGCATTTTACCGCTGGCTGCTTGCCAACAAACGGCAAACGTATCCGAAACAGTTGAAATTGGTGGTGTCAAACCTGCGTGACAACAGCGCCTGGTGGGTAAGCGTAGACCAGTTGTCATCACCGGAGGAAATCGCAAGCATTGACGCCAGGATTGAGAATCAGAATATTACCGTGA
>JBAZRS010000348.1:0-1264 GCA_041662825.1 Victivallales bacterium
GGTGCCTGAGCTTGTCAAACATCGTACTGACAGCGACAGCCGGGTCAGGGGGGTCGCAGCCCGGTCGCTAGTTCAGCTCTCACCCGCCGCACGTCCCAATATGCTTGAAATCCGGAAGCTGCTCGGTAACGATGACATGCTTGTCCGGGAACAGGCCGCATTCATCATCGGCGAATTGAAAGATTCCGACTCGCTGTCAGTTCTCATGAAGGCGGCCGAACAGGAGCGGAGCAGGCGCGTTGCTGTCAACATGGCGAATGCCTTAAGTCAGATCGCTGATCCCTCATGTCTACCTACTCTCGGCCGCATGCTGGACCGCTTCCAGGAAAATGACGAAACCGCAACAGCATGTCTAAATGCCATTTCCTCCTTCAACAAAAAGGCGGTCCGCCAGCTGATAGCCGTACTGGATTCGAAAAACGTCAAAGTCTGGCAGTCGGCGCTGGAAGAGCTGAAAGAGATCTGTGGGGTTGACTTCGGCATCGACAAGGCGCGCTGGGAACAGTGGGAGAAGAGCAAGAAATAGGATTGGCGACTTTCTTGTAAGGCATGAACCTTTCACCGGAGGCATGCAATTTTACAATTGTTTGTTCTTTGGGAGCTAATAAAGGTCACTACAGTATTAAGCCCTATCTACTATACGCATTTAAGTCGTGCTAGAAGTGTAATTTTTAATCCAGCCCCCTGCCATTTTATATGGCAGGAGCAGGAGATTGTTCAGGCTAACGCAGGAGAACAATCCATTCCTCCCCTTGCATCCGGCGGTGTCACCGCCGGATGCAAGGGGAGGAGGTGTGGATGGATACAATAGCCGTCAATCTTTTATTCCTGCCAGATAAACTGGCAGGGGATAATATGAATATGTTTATACAGAAAATATGCGTATAGTAGATAGGCATTAAGCCCCGGGCTTAAGATACTCTTATTATATCTTTTAACATGAATGAAGGAAAGATGGAATCGAAAGCAGATAATTTAACTAGTCGGTATGGAGAAATCGCCTGGGAGCTGGGCGGCTTCGTTGCGGGACTTTCGGGGAGTGGATGCATAGCCGCTCAGCTCGTGTCGGAATTGCGGTCCCGGTCGGAGAGCAGCCTTTCATTGTGTTATACGGGAGGATTCCTTCTCATCTTCGCGTTCTGGACGTGCTACGGATTGCGCTTCGGCAGGAAAGCCCTATGGATGACCAACGGGATTGCGGTCATCCTCCAGATAGCCCTGATAATTGTCTCACGTAAATTTTTCTGAGGGAGGCTCCGGAACG
>JBAZRS010000348.1:1274-6150 GCA_041662825.1 Victivallales bacterium
CGGAACGCAACCGGGATCCAAATCCATTCCGGCTTCTCCTTTGAAACTTGCTTTGGAAGTAGGTCGGGCTTTCTAGCCCGACAAGGAGGAGGCCAGGAATGACCGCCCTACTTAATCGGCAAAAGTTTCTTATTGGTAAAACTGCGGGCACCGCAGTAGGCCGCTGAATTCAGACTTCCTGTAAAACGCGAGTTATGCAATTGGCTAGAATACATTAAAAAGCAGTATCGAAAGTATCTTGAAGTCCTGAGACCTGTCGAAAATCACGGCAGTGGTTCCATTCCTTCCGATAGGATTTTCATGTAGCGGTCGTAACAGAAAACACGATTCCTCTTTCCCCCGGTCAGCTCTTTGACCAGACCCAGTTTCATCATGGTCTTATTTTGCTTTTCAATATAAGGTTTTTCTTATTTTGCGATAATGGCTTAACGCAATTTATAATAATAATTCACTGCCGTCCCATGGATTATTGGATTGCCCGCCTTCGTAAAGAAACTTCCTCCTTCGCCAAGGCTACGGGGGACAGGCCGGCGTGACATGCTGCATTAATGGATTTATTCGCCTTGGCGAATTGTTGCATATCAAAGAGTTATGCAGAAAACACCATATGGGAAAAATCCGAATGCCCTTTCTTCAGTTTTTGGCAATTATTTTTCTTGATTTCTCAATCCTTCCTGATTATCGTAGAAACATATGAAAATCAAAACGCCTATCAGTTACAAGGAGAGCAAAAAATGACAACAGCGATCGATATTCTTGATAAAGCACTTCTTTTGCCGGATAGGGAGCGTGCGCAAATTGCAGAGCAATTGATTTCCAGCTTGGACAGGGTTATCGAACCTAGCCTAGAAGTTGAACTCGCATGGCAGCAGGAGATTGAACGCCGATTAAGTCAAATTGACAGCGGAGAAGTCAAGTGTGTTCCCTGGGAAGAAGTACGCGACAATTTGCGGAGAAAATATTGTGTATCGCCAATGCAATTCCATAATCCAGATTATTGATAGTTCAGATCCTATATCATCAAAAGCAGCACCGCCATTGAAATGAAAAGCGCGCCAGTTGCAAGTTTGATTTTTCCGGCATGGTTCTTCAGCCATGCGGAAAACTGTTTGTCGGTGATGCCGACGAAAAACAGCAGGAAAACAACGATGAGCGGGACAATGAATGCGAGATTGTATGATGCCAGCATCATGAGGGCCTTCATGTTCACGCCTTGCGTGTTTACTATGAAGAGGACTGTCGGCAGATAGGTCTGCCCGGTGCACGCCAGTTCGAGCACGGAAACCAGGAATCCCATCGCCGCCGCGCCCAGTGCAAAATTGCGGAGCTTTACATTCTTCCTGATAACCGTGTTTATTTTCATCCGGACCCTGTCGTTGAGTTTGAGATTCATATCCTGCAATGAACCTCTTCGCATAATGAAATAGTCGGCAATGTTCATGGCGCCGACAAATCCTGCGATAGAGGCGCCGGAATAATATACATATTTGGTAAGATTGGGGATGGAGTGCAGACAGTCGATAAACTTCAGTAATCCGAGTCCTACCGTGAGATATGTGACTAAAACCGCCAGCGTAAAACTCAGGCCGACCAGGATTAACTCCCTTTTGCCGTATTCGAGCAGGGTGAGATATGACAGCAGGAAGACAATCGTGACAAAGGCGCAGGGATTTATACCGTCTATCAGGCCTGCGGAGAGAACAGTCGCCCAGGTAATTGTATCATATCGGCTGTTGATGGATCTTTCGGCGCTGATTAGTTCATCAATGGAAAAGTCAGGAGTGGGGTGCTTGTCGGCGGTTTTCATAGCCGAGGTGACCTTGTCCACGACATTGAGGTTTTTAAAGGGCTTTTCCCCTATGAATGATTCCTTCCCGAAAAACAGGGCCGGGGTTGCGAGACGGAGTTCGCCGAGCACTGAATATCTTATGCACAAAGCCTCGTTGATCACCTTTGATTTGGCGTCTTCAATGTTGCAGCGGAAAATCTTGATCTGTTCGGAATACCTCTTCGAAAAATAGCGCATGCTTATGTCAAGACGGCTGCAGGTCCGGCATCCGGACTTGTAGAAATAGTAGAGTTTCAGGGGATTTTGTGTTTTAAGATCTGTATTTTCCTGGTTAAATATTCCGGTTCTTTCTGAACCGGAATATTTTTCAAAGAAGGCCCGGTAAACCCCAGACTTGCCGGAAGCAAGTTCAGACTCGATGAGACCAGTCAGTTTCCTCCCGATGTCATCGGTTTTCTGGACGGTTCCGAATGCCGTGTAAAATTCCGGGACATCTCCCTGCGGGACTCCGTATTCGTTTTCAAATGCCATCAGGGTTTCAAAATTCTCCGGTATCTCAAGATCAAGTTTTGTCACCTCGATCCTGTCACCGTAAATCTCTGCCAGGCGAGGCAGTATGATCTCGTCCGCCTCCTTGCATTTAGCAGCGCAGTTCTTGTCGGTGAAATAGACGATCCTGCACTTCTCCGCGGAAAAGGAGCTGAAACTTAGCAGGATTGAAAAACAAAACAGGAGTATTGCTTTTTTCTTCATCATGGTACAGAATCTGCCCCTGATGCCGGGAAAAATCAAGCCGTCCGGAAGACTGCCGAAGTTTTTTAATTTAACGTATAGGAATTTCAATGTTTATGAATATCCAATATCCAACAAGGAATGTCCAATATCCAAGGGCAATTCAAATTCCAATCAAGACACGCTAAAGCTGTGAACTCCAACGAATTCCTCAAACTACTTTTTGCTTGCCTCTTATTGTCTTTCATTCGAAGTTGAAAGTTCAATGTTGAAAGTTCGATGTTCAAATTATTTAAAGTTGCGGCTTTTTGGCCGCCTAATTTAACTCTGCTTCATCTTGTCAGGATTATAATTGCGGGCGGAGCAGTGGACGCTCTTGCCGGCAAAAACATATTTATTGGTGAATAAATCCGGTTTGACTATATTTTATTAGAACAGGGAAAATGTAAATTCCAAAACTTTCAGAAGGATATGGCATGGGAAAATACACGGAGAAATACCGGCCCCAGTTTCATTTCACCGCGGAGACTGGCTGGCTTAACGATCCCAATGGGCTTGTCTTCTATGACGGCGAATACCATCTGTTCTTCCAGCATAATCCGTACGGGACTATGTGGGGCAACATGACCTGGGGACACGCGGTCAGCCCTGATCTTGTCCACTGGAAGCAGCTCCGCAATGCACTTGAACCGGATGTGATGGGGACAATGTATTCCGGATCGGCGGTGGTGGATTGGGAGAACAGCGCCGGATTCCAGAGCGGCGGAGAGAAAACACTTGTCGCGATATATACCGCGGAAGGCGCCTGTGCTACCCCGAAGGCACCGACCACGCAGTGTATGGCGTACAGTAATGACAAGGGGAGATCCTGGACAAAATACTCAGGTAATCCCGTCATAGGGCAGATAACACCGGGCAACCGGGATCCGAAGGTTTTCCGCATCAAAGGAAAGAATGCTGAAGATTCCCGCTGGATCATGGTGCTTTACGTTGATGAGGGAGGACAAGCGTCATCGCATGTTCATTCCATACAGTTCTTTTCGTCAAAGGATCTGAAGAGTTGGACGTATATGAGCAAGGTTGAAGGTTTCTATGAGTGTCCGGACTTCTTTGAACTTCCAGTGGACCCGCCTTCGCCGGAAGGCTATGGCGTGACAGTTGGAAATAAGGAAAACAGGAAATGGGTTCTCTTCGGCGCCGATGCAAGATATGTGATCGGCAGTTTTGACGGGAAGCAGTTCGTTCCGGAAACCTGCAAGCATACTGGAGACTGGGGACAGAACTTTTATGCGGCGCAGACATATTCCGACATTCCAGAAGCTGACGGAAGAAGAATCATCATCGGCTGGATGAAGGGGCCGGATTATCCGGATATGCCTTTCAACCAGCAGATGAGTTTTCCCTGCGAACTCTCTCTCCGGACATTTCCCGAAGGGATCCGGCTCTGCAAATATCCGGTCAGGGAGATAGAATCCCTCTATGAGAAAACTACGGTGAAATCCGGAATTTCGGTAAAGCCAGGGGAGAATCCGCTGTCCGATGTCCAGAGCGAGCTTTTCGACATTGATGCCGAAATCTCGGCCGGCAGCTCATCCGAATTCGGCTTTGAGCTGCGCGGACAGAAGATTTCGTATGTGGTCGGCGATGGGGAGGTGTTTTTCAACGGCGCATTTGCACGTCTTCCTTTGCTTGACGGGAAAATAAAACTCAGAATCCTTGTCGACCGGGCTTCGATCGAGATTTTCGGCAACGGAGGGAGAGTCGCGATCTCCTCGTGTGTCTTCATAAATCCGGAAAACAGAAACCTTGGTTTCTACAGTTCCTCCGGTTCTGCGAAACTCGCGAAAATCAGGATAAGCAGTTTGAAATCCGGATGGTAACGGGCCGGAAAAAGTGAACTGATCCGCTTCTGCACAGATCATGACTGAACGAAAAAATCTAACGCCGTCTCTACATAACCCCAACCCCCTGTCATGTTTAGAGGTTCCCTTTAGTCTCGGGATGATATCCCGAGCTACTTTTTTTATCAATACCCTTGACACATGTAATAGATTGTTATATAATTAATCTATAACATACTGTGGAGCATGATTATTTATGAATAAGGCGAACGGCTATATTGACGTTTACAATACGTGCAGGAACCAGATATTGAACGGTGAGATTTCATCCGGGGAGCGGCTCCCTAGCATACGGGAACTTGCAAAATTCCGGAATGTTTCGATGGTCACCGCGCAAAGGGCGGTTGCCAAGCTTCAGCAGGACGGATACATCAAATCAAACGGCAGGCACGGATGTGTTGTGATCAATGAGTGGATGGAGCCTGCGAAGAACCGGGTTTCCCGTCATGAAGAG
>JBAZRS010000349.1:0-6136 GCA_041662825.1 Victivallales bacterium
AGCACCGTTGCATGCTGGGCTGCTCGTTCAGCCGAATGATGTCATCGCGGTCTGTACGGAAGTATTCCCGCAGCAGCGCATGGTCTCCGTGGACATCGCGGATTATCTCCTGATGTGCCAGCCGGTCAAGGGGGTGCGGGTTATCCAGGCTGGTTTGCGCAGGGAGTCGGTGGAGGCCTTCATGAAGCGTGCTGAAAACGATCTTACTCCGCTGCATCCGACAATCATCCTCACATGCTTCGGCGCTGACAATGGGCGGCATGCCACGGACAGCCGGTCACTGACATATTACCAGCCTACGTATCAGGCAATGGCGATCCGGAACCTTAAGAAGACAGGGGCGCGCACGATTGTGATCGGCTCCTCGGTCTGCGCCGATTCCTTCTACCTGCACAACAACCCCGCCGAGGCGGCGGTATGGAACCAGAATCTTGCGGCATTCCGCGACGCCGACCGGCAGGTGGCCGAAAAGGAGGGTGTCCTATTCGCCGACATCTACAGCCCGATGCTGGACGCGATGGCGAAAATGAAGGCGCTCTACGGGGAGAAATACCGTTTCGCATCCAACGATTCCTGGGATCAGTATCCGATGGCGGGTGGCCAGCTTGTGATGGCGTATGCAATGCTCAAGGCGCTCGGCTGCGACGGTGCGATCGGAACAATCACATTGGATCTCGCCGCAAACACGGCGGAGGCGACGCCGGGTCACAAAATCCTTTCGGTGCAAAACGGCACTATCGAAGTGGAGAGCACCCGTTACCCATTCTGTTTCCAGGGCAATCCCGAAAAGCCCGAGTCAACGAGTGGCGTTATCCGCTGTTTTCCGTTCAATGACGAGTTGAACCGTTATTTGCTCGTCGTAAAGGGAGTCACTGCTCCGAAGGTGAAAGTCACCTGGGGCGCGGAGAGCCGTGAGTTTTCCGGCGCCGAACTGGGAAAGGGAATTAATCTTGCGGATTCCTTCGCGGCGCATACGCCCTTTGATGCGAACTTCGCAAAAGTGGAGGCGGCGGTCTGGGTGCAGCAGGAACCGCAGTCGCTTTTCATGGAGTCCTTCTTCCACAATATTCCAAACTTGAAAAAAATGGCTCCCGAACAGGCCGAAGCCGTTGACCGGCTAGGTGCGGCGATCATCGCGCAGGACCGGAGCCGGAACGAAGCCGCGGCGGCGCTGGTGCTGCCGGTCCGGCACACCCTGAAAGTCGAGGTGCTGCCATGAGGAAAAAATCATTTGCACTTTTCGCCGCATTGTTTATAGTCGCCGCCTGCCTTTTCGCCGCGCCATTGCTGCAACCGGGTGATCTGGTAGCCGTATGCGGGGATTCGATCACCCAGCAGAAAGTCTATTCAGTGTACATCGAGGATTATCTTCTCATGTGCCAGCCTGTTCCAAGTGTACGCACTTTGCAATTCGGATCCAACGGCGCGCCGGCGCACAATCTGAGGGAGCGTGCGCCTCGCGACCTCGTCCTGTTTCATCCGACCGTCGCCACGACATTGTACGGGATGAATGACGGGCAGTACCAGCCGTTGAACAATGAACGGGCGAAAGGCTTCCGCAAGGGCATGGGTGACGCGGTCGCGGAACTGAAGAAGATCGGTGTGCGCACGATAATCGTCGGTTCACCGAGCTGCGTCGACTGGCCGAAGAATCCGGATGGCACCAAGATGTACAATACAACTCTCACGAGCCTTGGCGAGATTTCCAAAGAAATAGCGCAACAGAACGGAGCCATCTTCGCCGATGTGCATGCGGTGATGGCGGACGCCATAGGGAAGGCGAGGGTGCTGAACCCCGGCTACAACATCGGCGGCGATGGCACTCATCCCGGACCCAGCGGCCACCTCATGATCGCATACGCCTTCCTTAAGGCGATGGGCTGTGACGGCGCCATCGGCACGATCACTGTCGACCTTGCGACGAATACCGCCAATGCAACGCCGGGGCATAAGATAATTTCTGTGAACAACGGTACGGTAGAAGTTGAGAGCACCCGTTATCCCTTCTGCTTCCAGGTCGAAGCCGGCGTGCAGTCACCGACAACAAGCATTTTGCCGATCATGCCGTTCAATGAAGACCTGAACCGATATATGCTGATCGTGCATGGTCTGAAGACGGCGAAGGCGAAAGTCACATGGGGTGCGCAGAGCCGTGAATTCGCTTCGGAAGATCTCGACAAGGGTGTCAACCTTGCCGCCGCATTCATACCGGAGAATCCGTTCTCCGCATCATTCGCCCGGGTTGACGCCGCCGTAAAAGAGCAGCAGGCGCAGGAAACGTCACTTACAGTTGATTTTCTCAGTGCCGCCGTCCGCCTGAAAAAAGCGATTCCTTCTCAGTCGGCGACGATTGACCAGATACAGCAGGGAGGCTTAACCCAGTCGGTAAAGCTGGCCCGGACCGCAGCCGCCAAAGTGCTTCCAGTCAGGCATGCAATCACGGTTGAACCGGTACAGTAAAATTATGGGGCGGATGTCTCCAGATTACTAATCGTCTCATAATAAATTAGACCCGAATGGTGCTAAGTTAAGGCTCGAAAAGAAGAGCACGCTAAAGCTGTGAACTCCAACAAGGAAGCCTTAACTTTGTGCCATTCAAATTAGACCCACCGACCTTGCTGTGCCCGCCATAGCATCTTATATATCCGGCGGTTAATCAGATTGCGTTAACTTGAAGGCTCCGAGAGCTCCAGACATGCAATATGATTATTAGCCGAGGCTATAATATGAAGAATTTCTGAAAAAATGAATTATTTTCAATCATGAAGTCTTTGCTTGACTCCACTAAACTTTGTCGCGAGCTTTGTCCTGAGCTTTGTCGGAGAAGAATGCAAAAGGGGAAAGGGAATCGACGAAGTTCGCGACAAAGCTCACGACAAAGATTAATACTATAAATCCGCCGGATAATCAGCTTGCTTTAATTTAAAGGCTCTGAGAGCTCCAGATATGCAATATGATTATCCGCCGAACCAATAGCGACGGAGGGCGTCGTTGGTGAAAGAGATTGGGGGGAGGCTAGCTCGCACACTAGCCTCCCAATCTCTTTCACCAACGGGATAAACCCGTTGGGGCCTATTCTATTTCGAGACGATTAGTATGAGGATTCTGAAAATCAGTAAAATTATGGTGCCTCAGATTTTCCCGAACATCGCCAGGATGTTTTCCACCGGGACATCTTCGGGGAGGGAATGGGCGGGTGCGCAGATGTAGCCGCCTCCGGCACCGAGGACGGATTTCCGCCTTTCTACTTCGCGCCGCACCTCTTCCGGCTTTCCGAAAGGCAGCAAGTCCTGCAGGTCGATGCCGCCGTGCAGGCAGAGCTTTCCGCGGGTCTTCTCCTTCAGCTTTTCCGGTTCCATATCGGCGGCGTTCGGCTGGATGGGGTTGAGGATGTCGACGCCCATGCCGATAATCCCGTCGAGGAGCTTGTAAACCGAGCCGCAGGAATGATGGAACAAAAAAGATTCCGGAGCGGCGGCATGGACCGCGCCGTAATGGGTTTTGAAATACGGCTCTATCAGTTCATGGAAAATCTCCGGCGACATGAAGGGCGCGTTCTGCATCCCGAAGTCGTCGCCGAAGCAGAAGATGTCGATATAAGGCGCCAGCGGTTTTACGGTATTTTCAACCTGCCGGAGTTTTTCCCCGAGCCAGATGTCGAAAAGTGTTTTGACAATCTCCTGTTCGCAGAGCAGGTCCATTGCGAACTGATCGTAGCCGCGGGAATAGCAGCCCTTCTCGAAGAACCCGCCCGACACCCAGTAAGTGGTGGCGTATCCGGCCGCGCGATATTCCTTCGCCGTCTTTATGAGCCAGTCCATATGGCGGGGAGGCGAAGGAGGCTCAGCCTTGATTGTCTTGATTTCCTCATAGCTTTTTCCAGCCAGCGGGAAATTATGGCTGACCGCGGTCGTTTTAATGTCTTCAGGATGTTTTTTCTTATTTGCCTTTGCCGATAAAGCCTCCTGATATGCCGCATGGTCTATGTCCTTCAGCAGCGCCAACGGCGGCGCGTAGGGGACAAAACGCAGATCTGCGCCGAGGTATTTCTGGATTTTCTCATCGGGCCAGGATCCGTCCGCATCCCGGTCCGGGGGCAGGGGGTATCCCAGGAATTCGCGCATCTTCACGAGGAATTCGGAATAGCAGAGGCTCATGCATGTGCCGCCGAAATCCATCGGCACATGGTCCGTCTTGCTGTGTGAGCACGCCTCAATAACTCTTTCCCTTGATGTCATGATTCTCCATTATTGTCTGATAGCAGAGGTAATTTCAAAACTAGGAATTCAGGAGTCAGAATACAGGAGTCAGAATTGAATTTGAACTCAAATTCGGTTTAATTCTGAATCCTGACTTCTGTCCGCCGCGGCGGACTGACTACTTTTGAAATTGGCTCAGCAATTCGCATTTGGATAGTTGCAGGGCTACACATTGAAGCTGATCTCCGCCCAGCAGAGTTCACCGGGAACTTTCGGGGGGACGAACTCGATCATGTTGCTGTCCCGGAACAGCAACTGAAGCGGTATCTCATAACGCAGCATCTGGCCTATACCCGACATCGGTTTGCACCAGTTTATCACGTTGACCTCCAGGGCGGACTTCACGGAATCCCCTGTCGGCTTAAGCGGCACCGTGTTCATCCGGACGCAGAACTGATCGGCAGACAGATGCGGAGTCTCGGTCGAGAATCCCAGATGCAGGACTGCAGAGCCTTTGGTCGGGACGGAACCTGTGAAAATCCGCACGCTGATGTTGTCCTCCATCCGTCCGAAGTCGTAGCCGTGCTGCGGACATGTGAGCGGTATGGGCAGTGTGGCGCTGACCGGCCCGCCCGCCGCACCCATTCCGGAGAATGCCGTGCCATGGCGGCGCGAGGCGTTTACCAGCGTCGAGATATCGCCGATCTCCTGCAATACTTTTTTGAACACATCGCGATCACCCGATTCGCGGTAGCAGTCGTTGAAAAGATAGACCCCGTCGGCCCCGCGGCTCAGGGCGTTCGCGCAGACACCGCGCTGGAGATCGTCGTGCCCGAGCAGCGGGCCTTTGAAGTACGGATACGGCTGATATGCGCCGCCGGCCTGGACCAGAAGACGCGCCCGATTGTCCGTCAGCAGACGCCACTCCTCCACGCTGACATCGAAGTTCGAGCATCCGCCGAATGAGCCGATTACGACCTGATCAACAAGTCCCTGCCTGACCCATGCCGGGGCGTCGTAGCCGAGGTTCCAGCCCACGCGCGGCTCGGCCGGGACGCGGACGCTGAGCCTGACGGGATGCTTCACCCTCTTTGCGCAGGCGTCGAGAAGTTTGCGCACTTCGGCGACAAACGCATTGAGGATGCTTCTTCCGGCAGTCTCGTGCCCCGGTTTGAAATTCATGCCCCAGCGCATCCAGTCGAGTTCCATGCCGTCCATGTCATAAGTCTCAGTTACTTCCCTTATAAAGGAAAGGTAATGGTTCCGGACCGCCTCGTGGGAATAATCATATGCGTTCTCCCAGCTCCGTTCCCAGCGGTACGGTGCGCGGCACAGTTCAGGATGCTCCTTCCAGAATTTCGACTGGCAGAGGAGACACCAGTCGGCGTAGTTGCTTTCCCCGGACATCCGCTGGACATATTCCTTCAATCCGTGCGCGTCGTTCATCCGCATGGTCAGCCATCCCTCGATTTTGTGGTGGCGGCAGCGGTCGAGCCATATCTGCAGATGGTTGATGTGACGGCCTCGGTTGAGAAGCCAGAGGTTGTGTATCCAGTTCCGCGCATGGTCCCCGGGAATCACCTCGCGGTGCTTCGGATCGAGCAGTTTCAGTATCGGCTGGTTCGGGCCGCCGTCGGGATCATATCCCTCATATAAAGGCTCGCGGGTTTTGCTGTCGAACAGCGCCTTCTGCATGGAACAGCAGAAAAGCACGCCCGCAACCTGGCTGTCCTTCGCGTAATAGTCGACCAGGTTCCGCAGTCCCTCTTCAGACATGTCCTCCGCCTTATGGCAGGAATAGAAATGGGCGTCGTCCTCGTTGATGAAAATAGATCTTCGCATGGTTTCTCCTTTTTATGTGTTTATTCCAGCACCATCCCGTGGATTACTGGATTTATGGATTGTTGCAAGTTAAAGAGTTATTTAAAAACATCATA
>JBAZRS010000350.1:0-6131 GCA_041662825.1 Victivallales bacterium
AACCAGTTTGCCGTCGTCATATACGTATGGGGCGATGCTGTTATAGGACATCAGGTACCAGGGGTCGAGCTTTTTCTTGCCCAGGTCGGCAATGCCGCTGCCCTTGTAGATGTTGAGATTCTGCGGGGTCATGACCCTGCGTTCCTTCGTGAGATTGTCCGCTGTCGGCAACTTCTCCTCGTTCATGATATAATACAATACGTCCAGGGTGTCACGGTAAAGGTAGCCTGGGACCGCGAGGAAATCCTTGTCGGTATTCGCCTTGCATTCGGCCACAAGTTTCGCATAGCGCGCTTCGTCAATCGCTGTCAGATCCTCGAGGAACACAATGAATGACAGGCCGAGTTTCTTCGCCTCCGCGACATATTCCGCAACAGTCCCCTTGCCGTTGCTCAGGGCGCTGCGGACGCCTATTACGCCTTTGAAATCACGGGCATTGGGCGTTTCCAGTTCGCTCATCACCGCATCTTTCTGCATGCGGGCGTTCCACCAGGTTCCCATGCCGCTCCAGGAGTTTTCCGGAAATGCAGCCTTGCTCCAATCGATGGGCGGCACCACGGAAGCCCCCTGCCGCGCCGGCGGCGTCTTATATCCGCCCATGCTTGCGGCAATGGCAGGCTGGGCAAGCCATTTGCAGGAATTGATGAACAGTTCGAACCCGTCGCTGGGATGTCCGCCTGCGCCCTTGAGCATAAAGGCGTCGCCTGTGACCCAGTTGCCGTAATTCAGCCAGGTGTAGGCCGTGTGAAACGGGAGAACCATCATTCTGCCGGAGCCCTTGATGGAATCCCTTACCCCCACTATTTCCGGCGAGCTGTCATATGTGCCCTTGACTTGCGGTTCGAAATCTTTCGGAGTGATCCGGAACCCGTGTGCGCCGCCTGCGCCGATCTGTTTGCTCGTGCCGTAGGTGCGGGTCGACTCCATGCCGCGCAGCAGCACTGTCCAACTGGATCCGTAGCGCATCGGAACGGTGCCGGGCCAGTTGTATTCGCCGCGCAGGGGCAGTATCAGTCCGCGCACCCCTTTCGTCACCGGATGATCTGTGACAGCGGACGTCCATATGTAGTACTGGTTCAGCTTGTCCGCGAACAGCGGATTGGAGAGAACCGTCTTTGACGGATCGTGGATGCTCTCGTTGAAACCTTGCACATCATAACGCTTTCCGACAAGTTCGGTCCAATGATAGCCGCCGTCATGGACGCCGGCCGGACACCAGATGATACCGCCGCCCGCCCTGTAATAGGCGTCCATGCTGTCGCGAAATGCAGCTGCGACTTTTTCGCGGTCGGGCGCATCCCCCGCCAAGAGGTCGGCGGACGGCTCGCCGTTGAAGATGACAACGTGGAACTGTTTTAGAAAATCGACGGTGAACCGTTCAAACGCATTGGATTCAGCGCGGGTCCCTTCTCCGAGAATATTCAAACGCACTCCTTTGCCGGCGGCGGCCTTCTGGAGCTGGGGCCACCAGGTGTCGCGCACATCCGGACTGAAACTTCCGATAATCAATACGTCGACGGTTTGTTCACCGGCGCCTTTTTTATTTTGCTCTTCAACATTGGTCTTCTCGGCCGCAAAGATTGTTCCTGCCCAAAAAAGGGATAAAGCCATCATTCCCGCAGTCGCGCATTTCAATATCTTCATATCCATCTCCATGTTATTTGTATTAAGTTGGAGTTCACAGCTTTAGCGTGCTCTTGGCATTCCCATCTTTTCCCATATCATAAATACAGAAGAAAAGACACGCTAAAGCTGTGAACTCCAACAAGAAAAATTATAATTATCTATTCAATCATATCTTTATATTTTCCACTTTTCTCCTATTTACCTTAATTTGATTTTCCCGTAGTTGACGCTTTCCGTAGATTCCTCTAAGTGATGTGCTAGTTTGCGCCTAGTATTGCTGTGCGATTCACTTATTTCAACAGACACCCGGATATCTTCAGCCTCTCCAGCAGTCACAAGAGCCACAGCCTGAAGGGATGCTTCATCCCAGGCAAAGCGAAGCTTCCTGCCATTGACAGTAATGGCACATGGTTTCTGCGGACAGAGGAAACGTAACTCGGCCCGTCCGGGACCGAGCAGGACTGCTGTCAGTGACTTGTCTGACGAGATGACTCGTTTCAGCCGCAGCCCGGCCGCTTCCAGCAGCACCGGATGCGCCGGCGGTTTTTCAGTGAATGCGACCTCGACCAGATGGTTTCCAGCGTCAAGGAGGCGTTCAGGAAAAACCCAGGAAGACGAATGATCCCGTCCGTCCAGACTCACGAACGCCGGCCACTCCCCGGAGCGGGAATACCGGAAGGACCAGCGGGAGGCGCCAACTGGCAGATTCTCCAGCGCCATGGTCGGAGTGTCCAGACCGACCGGATGAATGGTCAAATTATGCGCCGCCAGGCTGACTCCGAAAAGCCCTTCTATGATCACCCGGTATCGCGTCGCCATGCAGTTGTTGAACCAGCCGTTGAAGTCATGCTGTTCCACGGTCATGTCGGGCTGCATGTTGAACGCCTCCAGATAGTTTATCAGTTTGCCGTAATGGAATTCCAGCGATTCGCGGAGCGCAAGCAAACCTTCCCGGTGACGGGCTCTACGGAAAAGCTTGGCCAGAACCAAAAACCAGTGAAGCTCGTTGAACTCAAGCTCGGAGTGATACGGCCCTTTCTGCAGGCTGGTGCGGAAGAATTTCCAACTGGCATCGTGCAGTCCTGCATACGCCACGTCTGCCATCCGGCGGATGGCATTGGCATCAAGCAATTCATGCCCGAACATGCCGTCAAGGAAATAGAGGTGGAACGAACTGTAATGCTGATGTTTCTTTTTCGACATGGGCCGCACGTGGTCGCAGATGAATCCGACCGACTCATCGAAAAAGAGAGAAGAGAAGGAACGCCGAAGTTTTCCTGCCGCATTTCCTAACAGTCTCGCCGCCTTTCCATCATTTCGTTCCAAAGCCAGCGTTTCGAGTGTGCGCAGCGCCTCGTACCAGGTGCCTGCCTCCTGCGCAGGCCAGTTGTCGGCGCCGTTTCTCCCGACTGTGCGCAAAGGATTGTCCGGCCAGTAGCCGTGGGATGAGAACAACCCGCTTTTCGGATCGGTGTCGGACAGGATGCGCAGCGCATGTTGCCGTCCGGATTCATAGAGCTCTGCAGGCAATTTGCTGCGACGGTGCCAGTGCAGGCGCCCGATCAGCGCCAGCCAGACAGTGTCATGGAATTTCCACTCCAATTGGTTGATATCGACCGTGCCGTCATAATGGCATGCGGTATTGATCTGCCCCCTGGGGCCGCGCCGAATCGGTTCCGAGAGGTATGCAAGGTAATTTTCAACGTGGACATAGTCGCCGCCGTACAGCATTGCGTCCATGCTCATCAGGTTAGTGTGCGTGTCGACATAGCTCCAACCTGCGCTGTGCCGCATCTGCCGGTTTCCCTCGAGCTTCAGCGTTTCCAGCAGGAGCGGCGCAGTCACCGAGATTGTTTCAATGTTGTTGTGTCCAGGCATGCGGACAACCGCACGCGTTCGCCGTATCTGCTTATAGTGCTCAAGGCATCGTCTCTTGAGACCTGCCAGGTCGGAATCGACCCTCTGCAGTTCAGTCACCGCCTCTTTAAAAGTGGTTCCAGCAGAAATCTGCAGACGGATTCCCGAAGGTTGCGACCAGCGCCACACACCGTCCCGGTCAACGCATGCAGTCCGGCTGCTGGGACGAATCAGAAAATAGAGGTTGCCGGAAGCCAGATAATCGCTGGCATCCTCGTTAGGATCAGTGCGTCCGTTGGTGAACGCCATGATCTCACTCAGGGAAAAACCGTTCGGGTATGGCGGGTAGAAGCGACTGTTTACCGCGCTGTTGTGCATATAGGCGACATGGACGATGAACACTCCCAGGGAATCATCCCAGCCCTTGACATGCCACAGCACGCCTTCCCTCTTCTTGCGGGCATTCCAGTCCAGCGCCACCCATGCGTCCCCGCCCCCGCTCACCTCCAGCACCATCGATCGGCCTTCCAGATGCAGTTCAGAGCTGTTGCACCCGTTCCGGCCCCAGCGGTTATGGAAACCGTACGGCCACAGCGTGGCGTCTTGAAAACTATGCCGCGTCTGGCCAATGCCGAATGAGAGAAAACCTTCTCTGAACAATTGTTCGCTGACACCGCGCGGTCCGCTCTTCCAATTCCAGCATGACATGGAGTCAATTTCGCCGCCGGCCGCCGTGTAGCGCACACTGAACGCCCCGTTGCACGCCCAGTACCACGGCACCTGCAGACCATTGGGCCTTCTGATGCCAATGCCATCCGCCGACAGTTCGACCGGCAACGGCCGCTCGGTCCAAAAGCCCGCAGGGGCGGGACCGGAGCTGTGCAGCCATTCCGTCCGGCCGTGCAACAGCGGCGCACGGTAATATGCGCCTGCCACATTGTTCATCCATCCGGCCAGCATGTCACGCATGAAGTGGCCGTTGGGCCTCTTTTTCACCTTCTTGAGAAATTCCAGGATCGTGCCGTCCAGCAGCCGTTCACGGTCGTCTGCAAGATGCTGATCCAGGAAGAGTGAAGCCAGCGGATATTTCCCGAGATAGGTCCGCACGGTCATGTCCGGAATGACAAAAAGACCTCTCCCTTCGACAGCGTTATTTTGAAAATGCTTCATCGTTCACCCATAAATGTTTCACATGCAGTGAACGTCGGATTTTGGAATTTTCATTTCCTACCTGTCGTTTATCTGCTGCAGCCTGATTTTCTTATAAGTGACGGTACCCGGCTTCCATTCGCGGGCCGCCATCTTGCTGATGAGAGTAAGACGGTTGGGCTCCCCGAATTTCACGAACGGCGTGATGTCCATCCAGGTCACTGCCCTGAACCAGCTGACAGGATGGAAGATCACCTTGTCGTTGATGGCGAAACCTTCGTAATCCGCAACCTTCTCCACTTCGACTTGGATGAAGACCCGTGAGTTTTTCCAATCGGCAGGAACCACAACATCGTCCTTCCAGCCGTAAAGCGCCTTCATTGTCCCCGGAACCGTGGCGGTTCCGAGACCGGAGTCGGCGTCAAGCTGAGTTTTGAATTCCCCGCTCACCTCGATTTCCTGTTTGACAGGCGGATAGCGGCGCAGTTTGACTTCGCCGATGAACCCGTTGGGGCCTGTGGCGATGCACAGTGCGTTTTTGCCGCCGAGTTCCAGGATTTTCGTCACATCCACAACCGTGCCGTCTTCAGGAAAACTTCCCCCTGAGGCGCAGCTCTTGTTGACGACGATCTGCTGTCCGTTCACCCAGATGTCAAGAGGCCCCGGGATATCGCCGATTGCATGTGTGTAGACGGCGATGACAAGTTCTATCTTCTCTCCGGGTTTCCAGGATTTCGGCAGATCGATCGGGCAGTGCAGGAAGGCCCGGCGTTCCTTGTCAGGTTTTGTCTTGAACTCCTCAATGCTCTGTCCGACCCACTTTTTCCATTCCGGTCCCATCTTCTGCGTCTTGGAGACGGTCGCCGGATCAACTTTGGCCTTATCGCCGCCGGTCACTATTATGCCGGTCATTGTCTGTGCGAGCTGCATGGTGTATGTCGGCAGATCCGGACGTTCGAGTTTTTCACCCTGCAATGAGGGACGCCACCAGGAACAGAGCTGTTTGAACCATGCGTCCAGAGCCTGGCGCGGCTGCTGGGCGGGCTGGGTTGCGACTATCCTCGTCTCCAGTCCTTCAAGTGTGACCTTCTCGAGTTTTACAGTATTCCCTTCTATCTTTCCCTCGATCTTCTGTCCGTTCTTCGGATCGAAAAGTTCCGTAGCCGGTTTAACAGTCGTCCATTCTATGGAGAAAGTTTTCGGTTCCTTGAACGGGTTGAAGAGCGCAAGATATTCCTCGGTCCCGTTGTTCGCAAGATAATGTTCACGCCAGATGTCGTGGGAGCTGGACTTCGCCAGCGGCTTTACGCCGATGCCGTCGAGGATGTCCTCAAGGAACTGGTTCTGGCTCTCGCCGGGCCACCACATGCCGGCGCCGTCATAGGAGTCGCGCCAGAACGGGCTGCCTAGGACAATGACTTTCCCTTTGCCGAGTTTGCGCACGCCGATGGCGATGCCGCCGTCATCATAGCGTGCAATCGGGGTCGTGCCTTCGACAG